>NZ_JBNHFG010000012.1:0-111521 GCF_059090025.1 Arthrobacter sp. Y3224198 | reverse complement strand
CTTGCTCAAATGCCTTGCCGGGCTGCTTGCCCCGCGCGAGGGCGGTGTCAGCTGCGCACCCGGCATCGGTTATGTCCCGCCGGATTCCGGGGCCGGCACGTCCAGCACGGGCGAGCGGTCAAAGAACCCCTCGGGCCGCAGCTTAAAGCCGGTGGTGTCCACCGGCATGATCGGCCAGTCCTCCACCCGCGGGAAGTGCGTCAGCCCGAAGGTGTGCCACACGGAAATGTCCTGCCCGTCGATGTCCCGGTCCGCCTGCACCCATTCGGGAATGCCGCCGCCGCCGGCGTGCTGGTTGACGAAGTCGCCGGTCGGGTAGCGCTGGGACTCGTCCCGCCGGGTCACCCACAGCGCCTTGGACGCGAAGGTCGCCCGCCGGTAAATGGAGGAGTCCTCGTCCGCCAGCAGGGTGGGCTGGCCCTCGGGATGCAGTTTGTAGCCCACCGGTTCGCCCAGCCGGTTGGTCTTTTCGGGATTCGTCACCACCCAGGTGCGGCCGACGGCGGGAGCGGCGTCACGGGCGGCCTCCGACTCGCGGGCCAGCACGGTCCGCTTGCGGGTGAAGGCGTTGCCGCGCGGGTTCTCCGGACCCACCGGCACCCGCACTGCGTCCTCCTCCTCCACCCGGCCGGGGCCGCCGTCGAGCGCGAAATCCAACCGGGCGCCGAAGAGGTGCTGGTGGAACGGGGCGCCCAGGCCCGGCGCCATTTCGGAGGCGTACGGGTAGTCCTTGCCCGGGTAGGCGCTGGTGAAGACGACGCCGGTGGCCTTGGCCTCGAATTCGATGGTGCCGTCCAGGTACAGGTACCAGTAGAAGCCGTAGTCGTAGTTGCCCACGGTGGTGAAGAAGCTGATCACCAGGCGGCGGTTGCGGCGGGTGTAGTTGATGCCGGACCACAGGTCCGAGTGCTTGGAGAGGATGGACGCGTCCTCCTCGTGCATGCAGATGCCGTTGCGGATGGTGCGCGGGTTGCCGCGTGAATCCGAGACCGTGGGCGAGATGTAGTGGATTTCGCCCAGGCAGTCGCAGCCAAGTTCCAGCGAGTTGGCGAACTGCCCCACCAGGTATTCGCCGGTGTCGAAGTAGTTCTGCCAGGAACGGGTGGGCGCGGGATCGCCGTACGGGACCACCATTTCGGCAATGGAGGCGCGGTTGAGGATCCGGCGCACCTGTCCGCCGTCCTCGAAGCCGATGTTGTAGAGCACCAGTCCCTCGCGGACGTCGAAGCCCACGTCCAGGTGCCACTTTTCCCACTCCACGTGGTTGGTGCCGGTGACCGTGAAGCTCGGCCCCTCCGGCTGGGTGATGCTGATGGGTTTCTGCGTGGTGCGCAGCGGTCCGGTGAGGGCCGGGTCCGTGTAGTTGCCGTGTTCCTCCGGCACCGGGACTGCGCCGAAGTCCAGTACCTGGTCCACGGTGCGGGCGGTGACGTCCACGTACGCCACCAGGCCGTCAATGGGGTGCGCCCAGGCCGAGTCTTCGGCGTGGGTCTGCAGGAAGGCCAGGCCGCGCAGGATCCGCCGGCCCTTTTCCTCGGGGTATTCGAACACACCGGCGGAGAGCGGGGCCACCCGGACCTGCGCGACGTCGAGTCCGCGCTTCTCCAGCGCGGCGAGCCAGTCCGGATCGGTGGACAGGATCTGTTCCACCACCTCGAACTCCTCCTCGAGCACGGGCAGTTCGCCGGTGACGGCCGTGTCCAGGACGGTGTCGCTCACCAGTTCGCGGGCGGTGGCGGAAACGACGACGTCGTGCGGCTTGCCGCCGGCGGTGTCCAGCAGGAACACGCGGAAGCGGCGGTCTTCTGCCGTTTCCGTTCCGCGCGGCGGGTCCACCAGCCCGAGGTAGGCGATCCGGGCGGTCTCCGGGAAGAGGCCGGCGGCTTCGAGGGTCTCGCGGACCGTGGTGATTTCCTCCGGGGTGGCGAGGGCGTAGGCGCCCGCTGCGTCCGCGTCGGGGGTTTCGGCGGGCCCGGTTGCGGGGGTGGAATGGCACGAGCTCATGGAGGTCTCCGGTTCTACGCAGCGGTTTTTCTATGGCTGTAGACAATAACTGGCTGTGATGGGGGTTACAAGGGGTAGAGGGCGTGATTCCGGGCGGGCGGCGGAAGGCGTGCACGGAACGTCAAGGGGCCGTCGCGGGGCGGCAAGACCCGGCCCGGCCGCGGCGGCAAAGCTGGAGGGAACTTCTGCGGAAAGGCCCACCACATGCCCGGAACTGCCCCGAACCTGGTACTGCTCAACGGCATCATCGACACCCTGGACCCGGCACTCGGGCGCACCCACGCCCTGGCCGTGGCCAACGGCGTCGTGCTGGCGGTGGGTGACGACGCCGCCGCCCTGGCCCCGGACGCCGACCGGGTGGTTGATCTGGAAGGCGGGTACGTGATGCCCGGACTCATGGACGTACACAACCACCACTCGGCCGCAGGGCAGGCGGACCTCTTCGAGTGCCGCATTCCACCCACCGCGGGTCTCGACGCGTTCCTGGACGCGGTGGCGGCATGGACCGCCGGACTGCCGGAGGGAGCCTGGGTGATCGGCGGACAGTGGGGTTCGGGCCTGCTGGAGGAGATCAGCACCCCGGAGGCGCTGGCCCGGCTGGACGCCGCCACCGCAGGACACCCGGCGATGCTGCGCGATGACAGCCTGCACAACCGGTGGGTCAACTCCGCGGCGCTGCGGGCCGCAGGGATCACCGCCGGCACCCCGGACCCGGACGGCGGGCGCATCCTGCACGATCCCGCAGGCCGCCCGACCGGCGTCCTGTTCGAGGCCGCCGGCGTGCTGGTGGAAAAGGCCCGCGCCGCAGACGGCCAGGCGGACGCCGTCGAGGATCTGGCCCGTGCCGCCGAACGCGGCATCGAAATGCTGCATGCCTACGGCATCACCGGCTTCCAGGATGCGGCCAGTTCCCTGCAGCTGCTGCAGGCACTCAAATACCTGGACGACGCCGGCCGGCTGCAGGCATGGGTGGTCACCTCCATGGCTGCCAATGACTTTATTTTCGGCACCCAGCCGCTGGGCGAGGGCATCATTGAGCACCGGGAAGGCCTGCGTTCGGCCCGCCACCGGCCGGACTTCATCAAGATCTTCCTGGACGGTGTTCCCCCGGCCCGCACCGGTGCCTTCCTGGAGCCGTACCTGCCGGAGGAAGGCGCGTCCGGCTGCTCCTGCGGCACCACCACCATGAAGCCGGAAGAGCTTGAGGGCTGGCTGCTGCGCACCGCCGAGCGCGGCATTTCCGCCAAGATCCACTGCACGGGGGACGCCTCCGTGCGGCTGGTTTTGGACACCGTGCAGAAGGTCCGCGAGGCGGGTTTCACCAATACCCGGTACCACATTGCGCACGGGCAGTTCGTGCAGGAAAGCGACATCCCGCGCTTCGCCGAGCTGAACGTCACGGCCGACATCTCGCCGTCGCTGTGGTTCCCCGGCGTGATTTCGGAGGCCATGAAAACGGTGTTGCCGGCCGAGTTCGCGGAGAAGATGCAGCCCAACCGTGCCCTGCTGGATGCCGGCGCCCTGGTGGCCGCCGGGTCGGACTGGCCGGTGAGCGTCTCCCCCAACCCGTGGGAGGGCATCTACGGCCTGGTCACCCGGAAGGATCCCACCGGCGAGTTCCCCGGCACGCTCTGGCCCGAGCAGGCGGTGGCCCTGGAGGAGGCGCTGCGCATCTACACGGTGGACTGCGCCCGGGCAATGGGACTGGACGACGTCGCCGGAACACTGGCCCCCGGGAAGTCCGCCGATTTCGTACTGCTTTCAGCGGATCCGTTTGCCGTGGACATCGAACAGGTCCCGGCGCTCACGGCCCGGCAGACCTGGTTCGCCGGGCGGCAGGTCTTTGATGCCCTGTCGAGGCCGGAGGCCACGGCGGCAGCTTAGGCCCGGGGCGGTGCCGGCGCCGGCCCCCGAGACCGACTGCCTCCGCCCGCCTGGTGCGCCGCCCCGGCTCCCGGATGGCTAGGATGGCCGGAGGCTTGGCGGCCGCGGGGGCCGGCGCCGGAAGGAAAGAATGCCGAAAATCGTCGACCATGAGCGACGGCGTGCCGAAATTGTGCAGACCACCTGGCGGGTCATTGCCCGGCGCGGCCTGGACGGCGCCACGCTCCGCGAGGTCGCGGCCGAGGCCGGCTACGCCAACGGTGCCATCAAGCCGTACTTCCCGGCCAAGGCGGACCTGATGGAAGCCACCTTCCGGCATGTCTTCTCCCGCACCAATGCCCGCAGCAACGCAGCCACCGAGGGGCTCACCGGCCTCGAGGCCCTGCGGGCCTTCTGCCTTGAGGTACTCCCCCTGGATGCGGACCGGCTCGACGAAGCGCGGGTGGTCATCGCCTTCTGGCAGCAGGCACTGCACGATCCGGCACAGGCCGAGGTCAATGATGCAGCCATGCTGCAGTGGCGCAGCGGTATCCGTAGCTGGCTCTCGGCGGCTCGCGACGCCGACGGCGGCGCGGCAGACGGCGGACGTCCGCCGGTGGAGGTTGCCGCAGAGACACTGCTGACCTTCCTGCTGGGTGCCCAGGTGGCGGCCGTGTTTGATCCCGCCTTCAACTCTCCGGAGCAGCTGGTGGCGCAGCTGGACGGGCAGTTGGCGCTGCTGCGCGGGTAGGCGCCGGGGCAGGTGTTCACCGCAACCGGATCCAGGCGCTGTACGGCCCCGGTTAGCTCACTGCCTAAGCTTCAGATCGAGGTCATTCTGGTCCAGAAATGCCAGCAGCGTGTTCTCCACGAGCTCCTGGCGCCGGGGCATCGGCAGGACCAGGCACTGTGCCGTGGCGCCGTCTATAAGAGCCAGGAGCATTGCCGCCTGCGCCTCCGGGACACCTGCACCGACGAACCACTGACGCAGTTCCCCGTCGGTACGGGCAGCTTCCCCGGCGAGTTGGTCATCCCCGGCAGCCATCTCTGTATAAGCGAGCCAGACACGTGCACGGCGCTCCCGGACCTCGTCCAACGGGAGCCACTGCAGGGTCAACTCACGGAGTGTCTTCGGTTTTGCGGCCGCAACGGCGGCGAGGAACTGACTGCTGGAATACTCGAACCCCGCTCGGATCAGGTCCCGCTTGGTGCGGTAGTAGTACTGGACCTGGGCGGGGGAAACATCCGCCGCCTGCGCCACGGTCCTGATGCTGAGTTTGTCGACCCCATGGTCGGCCAGTACGTCCAGCACCGCACCGAGGATGCGCTCTTGTGCCATTAAATGAGATCGTCCTTCCTTTTACTGGCGCCGCCCCACCGCAACGCCACCAACTCGATCACGCCCAGCACCGCAATCACCGCTCCGACCTGCCGGAGCCCGATAACCGGGGTCCGTACCTCTACGAAATAACCGAACACCACAAACATCGCTGCGCCGACTACGACCATACCGATTCCGGCAGCCGCGGCTTTAGTCTGTTTCCCCACGATTCCTCCTGTGCGTCGAAGTACTTACCATACAGTCGTACAGTACAGATGTATGGGGAGTTTGTCTGCCCCTGAATGAGTTCTTGCTGGTTCTTTGCCATTCAGGGGCATCGGCGTACGAGCCGGCGGCGACACGCGCCCGGGGCCCGGGAAGGTCGACACATGGAGAAAATCTTCGACAACCGTAGAAAAAACGCGTAAGTTTCCTGAAACGTGATCCGGTTCACTGCGGCAAAGGGAAAGGACGGCCATGACCAGCCTGCAAACCTCCACTCCCCCGGCCGCAGCCGCGCCGGACCCTCCGGCGGCACCCGCGCCCTCCGGCGCCGTCGTCCGCGCCCAGTCCTTCCCCGAGTGGAAGCGCCTGATCTCGGAGTCCTTTGTGCCCCTGGAGACCGCGCCCGCCGGTCCGCATCCGGAGTCCGCCTTTGCCGGACAGCTCACCAGCCACCAACTGCGCGAACTGGCGATTGTGCAGGTGGACGCCATGCCCCATGCCGTGGAACGCACCCCGGCGCTGATTGCCGCCGGCGGGTCCGGGTTCTACAAGCTGAATCTCCAGCTGTCCGGGAGCGGGGTGCTTTGCCAGAGCGGCCGGGAGACGGTGCTGACCCCCGGCGAGCTGGCCATCTATGACACCGGCCAGCCGTACACCCTGCGCTTTGACCAGAGCTTCTCCACGCTGGTGCTGATGTTCCCCAAACACCTGGTGGGCCTGTCCGCGGACCAGATGAGCGGACTGACCGCCCTCCCGCTGGGCAAGGAGCACCGGCTGGGCCGCGCCGTCGTCCCGTTCCTGACCCAGACTGCGCGGATGCTGCCCGAACTCGACGGCCCCATTGCCCACCGGCTGGCCATGAACACCGTGGACCTGCTGGCCACCCTGCTTGCGGACGAGGCCTATGCCCGCCCTGTCCCCGAGGGGGCCGGACATGCCCGGATGCTGCGCCGGATCCAACTGTTCATTGACGGACAGCTCTCCAACCCGGACCTCACCCCCGGCTACGTGGCCGCCGCGCATTACATTTCCACCCGCAGCCTGCACAAACTCTTCGAGGACAGCGGCACCACGGCCGCGGCCTGGATCCGCGAGCGCCGGCTGGCCGGTGCCCGCCGCGACCTGGCCGACCCCTTGCTGGCCGACGTGCCGATCTCCGCCATTGGTGCCCGCTGGGGCCTGCCGGATCCGGCACACTTCAGCCGGATCTTCCGCACCGCGCATGGCTGCTCTCCCTCCACATACCGCCAACGCACGTAAGTGGAGCGTTGCAAGTGCACGGTTAGCCAATCAGTGCTCACTGAAAGACAAGCGGTCGGAGTATGACGTAGACCACAGTTGTCTCAGACCCGCCCCGGGTGCACCAGCTCCGATCCGTCCGTCAGGAGACCACCGTGTCCACTACTGCCCAGCAGCACAGCCCGGGCACCGGCCTGGGGCAGCGGCGCCTCGGAGTGCCGGCGCTCGTGTTTATGATCATTGCCGCCTCCGCTCCGCTGACCGTGGTGGCCGGCGGGGTGACCAGCAACTACGCGGTCACCGCCCTGCCCGGCATCCCGCTGTCCTTCATTGTGCTGGGCGCGGTGCTGCTGGTGTTCTCCGTCGGCTACTCCGCCATGAGCCAGCACGTGCACAACGCCGGGGCGTTTTACGCCTACGTAGCCCGCGGACTGGGCAAGCCCGCGGGCGTGGGTGCGGCCTGGGTGGCGTTGCTGGCCTACAACGCCATGCAGATCGGGATCTACGGGATGTTCGGCTTCGCCGCGTCCTCCTTCATCACCGGCCTCACCGGGGCGCAACCCTCCTGGTGGCTCTGCGCCCTGGCGGCCTGGGTGGTGGTGGCCGTCTTCGGCGTGAACAAGGTGGACCTCTCCGCCAAGGTGCTGGGGGCATTGGTCGCCCTGGAATTCCTGGTGGTGATTGTGTATGACCTCCTCTCCGTGGCTGCGGCGCCGGAGGGCATCAGCGCCGCTTCCCTGGCGCCGTCGGGCCTGTTCACTGCCGGAGTGGGCGCGGCGTTGTCCTTCTCCATTGCCGCGTTTATGGGTTTTGAATCCGGTGCCATCTACAACGAGGAAGTGAAGGACCGGCGCACCACCGCCCGCCGGGCCACTTTCATCGCCATTGTGGTGATTGCCTGCTTCTATGCCTTCTCCGCCTGGGCCATGGCCGTAGGGGAAGGTGACAGCCAGGTCATTGCCCGCTCCACCGAGCTGGGTCCGGACCTCGTGTTCGCCTTCCTGGCCGAACGCATCCCGGACTGGGCCGTGGACCTGTCCTCGCTGCTTTTCGTCACCAGCCTGCTGGCGGCCCTGGTGGCCTTCCACAACGTGGTGGCCCGCTACTTCTTCGCCCTCGGCCGCGAGGGCGTGCTCCCCCGCGCGCTGGCCGGCACCAGCGCGCGCACCCAGGCGCCGGTGGCGGGATCCCTGGCGCAGTCCGCCATCGCCGTCGTGGTCCTGGCCGTGTTCGCCGTCGCCGGGAACGGGCACGAAACCGGGGCGCTGTACCCGGTGCTCACCCTGTTCACCTGGCTGACCAATATGGGCGCGTTTGGGCTGGTGCTGCTGATGGCGCTGACGTCCTTTGCGGTGGTGGGCTACCTGAACCGGCACGCCGCCTGGTACGGCACCTGGACCCGGCTGGTGGCGCCGATGACGGCGGGCGTTGCCCTGGCCGCAGTGTTTGCAATGATCGTGGCCAACTTCGATGTGCTGATCGGCCTGCAGGAGGCGAGCGTACTGGGCTGGCTGCTGCCGGCCATTGTGCTGGTGCCGGGCCTGCTCGGCATGCTCTGGGCGGTGGTGCTGCGGCGCCGCCGGCCGGAAGTGTACGCCGGAATCGGCTACGGCGGGGACGAACCGGAAGCGGACGAGCTGTCCGCCGTGGCCGGGCGCAGGGCCTAACCGGTAACCGCGGGCCGGTCCGGGTCACTGCACCGCATAACTGACCCGGACCGTCCCGTTGTCGAACCGTTCCTCCCCCAACAGGAGGAGGTCCAGGAACAGGCCGTCGGGCAGCGCCCGCGTTCCGCCGCCCACGATCACCGGGCAGATCACCAGCGAGACGACGTCGACCAGCCCCATCCGCAGGGCGCTTTTGGCCAGCTCCGGGCCGCCGATGGTGGCGTTACCGGCGGCCTTGGCGCGCTCGATGGCTTCGGGAGTGAGGGCAGGTTCCAGAGTGGTCCGGCCGGTGGAGACCTCCGGCAGGGTGGAGGAAAACACCACCTTGGGCACCGCCGTCCACGCCGCGGCGTACCGGCCCTCCTCCGGCGAGCCGGCCGCCAGGCCCGGATCGTTTTCCCAGACCGCCAGGGCTTCGTACATCCGCCGCCCGTAAAGCGCGGTGGCCGCGTCCTCCAGGTCCTGCGCGTGTGAGGCAATGAACTGCCCGCTTGGCGCCATCCAGGCGAAGTTGCCGTCAGCGTCGGCGCTGTACCCGTCCAGCGAGCAGTTAATGGAGTACATCAGCTTTCCCATCACTCCAGCCAACTCCGCCCACTGTTCCTGCACAAGGGTGCCGGCTTACCGGGCGTGCACGGTTTGCCAAGCACTGCTCACGCAAAGCCAACCGGTGGCGCTATGACCTGGGCCACAGTTAACTGAGCACCCCGGGCCGCCATCCAGCAAAGGAGCAGGACATGCCTCTCGCCAACTCAACACTTTCCTCCTACCAGGACCTCCTCGACGCGGTTGCCGCCGCCAACGGGGGCCGGGACATCCTGGATCCAGCCACCGGGGAATTGGTGGGCAAAGCCCCGGAGCACAGCGTCGAAGACCTCCAAAACGCCATCTCGGCGGCTCGCGCGGCACAGCCGGCCTGGGCCGGTCTCGGCCATACCGCCCGCCGTGAAGCGCTGATGCGCGCCGCCGACGCCATCGACGCCTCCGCCGAAGCCCTGGCCGAACTCCTCTCCCGCGAACAGGGCAAGCCGCTGAACGGACCCAACGCCCGCTTCGAGGTGGGCGGGGCCGCTGCCTGGCTGCGCGCCGCGGCGTCGTTCGACCTCGAGCCTGAAGTGCTGGTGGACGACGACGGCGGCCGCGCCGAACTGCACTACCGCCCCCTGGGCGTCGTGGGCGCCATCGGTCCGTGGAACTGGCCCATGATGATCAGCGTCTGGCAGCTGGCCCCGGCGCTGCGGATGGGCAACACCGTGGTGATGAAGCCCTCCGAATACACGCCCCTGTCCGTACTGGCACTGGCCGCCGTGATCAACCAGGCGCTGCCGGCGGACGTGCTGCACGTGGTTTCCGGCGGACGGGACGTCGGCGAAACCCTCGCCGGACACCCCGGCGTGGACAAGATCATGTTCACCGGCTCCACCGCCACCGGCAAAGCGATCATCCGCTCCTCCGCGGACACCGTGAAGCGCCTGACACTTGAACTCGGCGGCAATGACGCCGGCATCGTGCTGCCCGACGCCGACCCGCAGGCGATTGCGGAGGACCTATTCTGGGGCGCGTTCATCAACACCGGACAGACCTGCGCGGCCATGAAGCGGCTGTACGTGCACGAGGACATCTACGACGACGTGGTCACCGCCCTCGCCGCCGTTGCCGAGAAGATGCCGATGGGCGTTGGCCTGGACGAGAAGAATGTGCTGGGTCCGCTGCAGAACGAGGCGCAGTACCGCATCGTGGCGGACCTTGTTGACGCTGCCCGGGACTCCGGTGCCCGCATTGTGCTCGGCGGCAACCCGGACACGGACCAGCCCGGCTTCTTCTACCCGACCACCCTGGTGGCGGACATCGACAACAGCAACCCGCTGGTCGCCAAGGAACAGTTCGGCCCGGCCCTGCCGATCATCCGCTACTCCACCGTGGACGAAGCCGTGGACATGGCCAACGGCCTGGACGTGGGCCTGGGCGCCTCCGTCTGGTCCTCGGACAAGGACGCCGCCCGCGAGGTGGCTGCCCGGATCACCGCCGGCACCGTGTGGATCAACAAACACGGCACCGTGGACCCGCGCATCCCCTTCGGCGGCGCCAAGCAGTCCGGCTACGGGCTCGAATTCGGCGTCGAGGGCCTCAAACACCTCGGCGCCCCGCAGGTCATCAGCTACTGACCTGCCCCAGAACCGCGGTGCCGGGCCGTAGCCCCCACTAGCCCGGCACCGCTTCCACTTCTCTCCGCTGTACCGCTTTACCGAAAGGCCGCTTCCCGTGGAATCCTCCAGCTACATTGTCATCGGCGCCGGTTCGGCCGGCTGTGTCCTGGCCCGCCGGCTGCTGGACGCCGGGCACCGGGTCACCGTGCTCGAGGCGGGCGGCGATGACACCAATCCCATCATCGCCAACGTGCACGAGGCAGGCGGGCTTTGGCACGGCCCGGAGGACTGGGACTACTACACGGTGGAACAGCCCGGCGCCTCGAACCGGCGGATCCACCTGCCCCGCGGCAAGGTGCTGGGCGGCTCTCACGCACTGAACGCCACCATCTGGGTGCGCGGCGCCAAGCAGGACTACGACACCTGGAACTATCTCGGCTGCCCCGGCTGGGGCTGGGAGGACGTACTCCCGGTGTTCCGCGCCATTGAGAACTACGACGGCGGCGCCTCCGACTCGCGCGGCACCGACGGCCCGCTCGACGTCGTGGGTGATTTCCCGATGAATCCGGTGCAGGAATCCATCCTGGCCGGTGCCGCGGAAATGGGCATCAAGATCAATGAGGACTACAACTCCGGCGACGTTGAGGGTGCCTCAAAGATGCAGCTGAACGTTCGGGACGGGAAGCGGTTCAACACCTGGCACGCCTACCTGCGGCCGGTGGCGGATAACCCGAACCTGACCCTGCTCACCGGTGCCACGGTCCGCCGGCTGCTGATCGAGGACGGCGCCGTGACCGGGGTGGAGTTTGACCATGACGGACAGGTCAAGACCCTTCACGCGGAGGAAATATTGCTGGCCGGCGGTGCCATCGGATCCCCGGAGATCCTGCTGCGTTCGGGCATCGGCCCGGCGGAGGAACTGCGGGCGGCCGGCGTGGAGCCCGTGCTGGACCTGCCCGGCGTCGGCAAGAACCTGCATGACCACCTGCTCTCCCCGGTCATTTTCACCACCACCGCCAAGCCGGTGCCCGACTGCGAGGTAGGGGCGGCGGAGACGCACCTGTTCTGGAAATCCCGGCCGGACCTGGCCGTGCCGGACACCCAGCCGATTCACTTCTCCCTGCCCATGTACTTCCTGGATTCAATGACCGGTCCGGAGAACGGCTTCTCCCTGGTGGCCGGCATTGTCCGCCCGCTCAGCCGCGGCGAGATCACCCTGTCCGGTCCGGCTCCCGAGGACCCGATCCGCATTGACCTGGGCGCGCTCACCGAGCAGGCCGACGTCGAGTCCCTGGCGGCATCGGTGCGCCAGTGCCGCGAGCTGGGCCGCACTTCCGCCCTGGCCGGGGAATGGGGCGCCGAGGAAATCTATCCCGGCCCGCAGGTCACGGACAGCGCCAGCGACCTGGAACAGTATGTGCGGGACACCGCGGTGACCTACCACCACCAGGTCGGCACCTGCAAGATGGGCCTGGACGCCCTGGCCGTGGTGGATCCGCGCAGCATGCAGGTGCACGGGTTGCCCGGCCTGCGCATTGCGGACGCCTCCGTGATGCCGCTGGTGCCCACGGGCAACACCAATGCGCCCACCATTATGATCGCCGAGCGCGCTGCACAGATGATCCTGGCCGGCTGATTTCCGCTGCACCGAACCCGGGCCCGGATTTCATTCCGGTGGCACCGGGTCCGGCGCCGGCGCCCGTTCCGGTGGCGTTAGCTTATGCGCCAGGACCCACGCAGCAGCTCGACGCCATCCAGCAGTACATCCAGTCCCACCGTGAATTCGGCGTCGTAGTCATAGCCCTCCTTGGCCAGCTCGCCCACCACTTCCAGCAGATAGGGATACCGGGCGGCAACGTCCTCGGGCTGCGCGTTCCGGGTGGCGGCTGCTGCCTCGGCTGACTCTTCCGGCGTCTCGAAGGACAGCGTCTGCTGCTGCAGGGCAAAACCGTACACGTAGGCATCCAGCAGGCTGGTCACGTGGACGGTGGTGCGGAATGAAAACCCGCCCTGCCGCAGACAGCCCAGCATGGCGTTGTGCTGGCGCAGGTTCTCCGGCCCCGGGCGGCCGGCGGCTTCCATCCGCCCGATGGCCCAGCGGTGCCGGACCAATGCAGCCCTCAAGGACAGCGCACGATCGCGCATCGCCTGTTTCCATCCGGGCCCGCTATGCGGCTCCGCGACCTCCGCCCAGACCCGGTCGACCATGCCCTCGAGCAGTTCCTGCTTATTGGCCACGTGTTTGTACAGCGCCATGGGCACCACGCCGAGTTCCTCTGCGAGCGTCCGCATGGTCAGGCCGTCAATCCCCACCGAGTCAGCCAGTTCGACGCCGGCGCGCAGCACGGCCGCCCGGTTCAGGCGCGGGCGGCGTGCGGGTTTCTCCTGCTGCGGCATTTTTGGCTCGGGGGCGGGCGGCACGGGTTCCTCCTGGCGGTCGGAAGTGATTGACAAAGTGTACGGCATACACCTACCGTCATCTCATTCGGTGTACGTCGTACACCTCTTGGCCTGGAGGAGCACCATGCACCCGTCCCAGCACACCCCCCGGACCGCCGGGGTCCTGTTCCTGATCACGTTCGTCTCCGCCATCACCGGAGCAGCCCTGTATGCGCCGCTGCTCACCAACCCGGGCTACGTCGCCGGCCCCGGAACGGACACCCGCATTCTCTGGGGTGCCGTGTGCGAACTGGTGCTGATCATCGCCAACATCGGCACCGCCGTCGTCCTGTTTCCCGTTCTGCGCCGGCACAGCGAGACGGCCGCCCTGGGCTACGTGGCCGCGCGGATCATGGAGTGCGCCCTGATAGCGGTTGGCATCCTCAGCGTGCTGGCCGTCCTCAGCCTGCGCCAGAGGGCCGGCGGCGACGCCGACGGGTACCTGCCGGTGGCCCGGGCCCTGGTGTCCATCCACGACTGGACCTTCCTGCTGGGCCCCGGCTTCGTCGTCGGCATCGGCAACGGATTGCTGCTGGGGTTCCTGATGTACCGCTCGCGGCTGGTGCCGCGGCCCCTGGCATTGTTCGGCCTGATCGGCGGTCCGCTGATGTCGCTCTCCGGCCTGGCCGTGCTGTTCGGCGCCTACGGGCAGTCCTCGGTGCCCTCGGCCCTGGCCACCCTGCCGGAGATCATCTGGGAAGCCTCGCTGGGTCTGTACCTGACGGCGGTCGGGTTCCGCCGGCCGCGCAAGACCGGCGCGGACCGGGAGGCCGGCGTCGTCGGCAGTCCGCAGTCCGCAGTCCGCAGACGGCATGAATCACCCGACCGTCACTTCCGCGAGTACATCGCCAACAGGACGCAGGCGGTGGAAAAGACCGCCTGGACCAGGAACAGCACTGCGGGAACATAGCCCAGGAACAGGCCCAGCAGCAGCGGCACCGCCGCCAGCAGCGTGGCATCCAGCCCCTCGGCCAGCGACCCCGTCTGGGCCGTAGGCACCGGACCGAACACGGTTTCCGCCGGCGGTACGGTCCAGTCCGGCAGCGGACGGTAGGCATCGCGCACCGCCGCGGCACCGAATCCCGCCCCGGCGAGTGCTCCGAGCCCGATCAAAGCCGGACTGCCCGCGCCCAGCAGTACCAGGACGGCACAGAATGCAGCGGACCAGAGGACCAGTGCGGCAGCGGGCAGCGCCGTCCGGCTGAGCCGCACCAGCGCCGGGGACAACGGCAGCAGCGCCTCCAGTCCCGGGGTGATGGCAGTCTGCCGGGCCAGGGCTCCCAGCGCTGGAACCGTCCCGCAGACGGTGAGCAGGATGACGGCCAGCTGCATCAGGGCCGGCTGGGAACCGGCAGTGAGCAGCACGGCAACACACAGCAGGAGCAGCAGCACCGGTCGGCCCCAGAGGCCGGGGGTGCGCAGGAACGCGGTGGCATCCGCCCGCAGCAGGGCGCCGAACGGCGAGCGGGCCCCCTTGGCATACCAGCTTCGGGCCCGGCGGGACGTCCGGGCGCCCGGGGCGGCGGCGAACGCCCGCCCCAGCTCATTGGTGTCCATCAGGAACAGCGCTGCCCCGGCATGCCCGGAGACCCCGCCGCCGCGGATAAGTTCACGGCGCGGGATGGACTCCATCCGGGCGAACACCAGCCACCACAGCCCGACGACGACGGCCAGCGCCGCGGCGGCCGGCCAAAGTGCTCCGTCCGCGGCGAGCCCGGGAAGGAAGCTCAGCACAGCCAGCAGTCCCAGGGCGGCGGCCGTACCGGCGGGCCCGGCCGGAAAGTTGTTGCCCGCGGACGCCCGGCCCGCCGCCGCCTGTCCCAGCGCATTCAGCAAGAGCGCGCAAACCACAGCCAGGCCAAAAACGGCGGCACCGGCGGCCTGACCCGCGGGCGTTGCCTGCAGGTCGGTGATGATGCCCACCGGCAGGTACAGGACTGTACCCGCCGCCCAGGCCAGTCCGGTCCGGCGCAGCAGCCTTCCGGCGAGGAACGGGCTGCGGTCTACGGGCAGGCTCAGCCACCAGTACCCCTCAGCCGGAGCCACCGCCACCGGGCCCAGCTTCCGGGCCCCGGCCAGCACTGCGGCCAGTGCGGTGAACAGCAGGAAGGTGACCGTCGCGCCGTCGGGCAGGCCCATCCACTGCGTGGCAACAATGGTCCGGCGGGCACCGGCACCGGACCCCAGCGCCAGCGCCACCTCGTTCCGCAGCGCCAGGACCAGTCCCCCGGCTAACGCCAGGACGGTGCCTACCCCCAGGACCGTGGTGTAGGCGTCCAGCAGCACCTCCCGGAGGCGGGTACTGCCGCGCCGGTGGCTGCGCGAGATGGTGCGGGTGTAACGGGCGGGGTTGAACTCCGGCAGCGCGGACGCGGCGGTGGTGCGGGCCATCCGCTATTTCCCGGCGATTTCGGCGGCGGCGCGGGCCGGTTCGATCTCCCGCACCTCGTCATCAATGAGCAGGCAGCGTTCCGCCGTCGCCAGGAGCAGCGCGGGATCATGCGTGACCAGCAGCACCGTGCCGCCGTCGTCGGCGTAGTCCCGGATGCGGGTCCCCACCCGTTCACGCATGACCGGGTCCAGGCGCTGCTCGGGTTCGTCCAGGATCAGCAGTGAGGAGGGCCGGATCAGGGCGGAGGCGAGCAGCAGCCGGCGGCGCTGGCCGGAGGAGACGGACTCCGGGACGGCGTCGGCGCGGTCCTGCAGGCCGAAAAAGTCCAGTTCCGCGTCGACGGCGGTGTCCGGGTCCGGAACACCGTGGCCGCGGGCCACCAGCTGCAGGTGTTCGCGCAGTGAAAGGGACGGGAAGAACGCGTCCTCATCGAAGAGTGCGGCCACCTGCCGGCGGAACGGGATGGCGTCCTCATTGGCGGGCAGGCCGTGTACCCGCACTTCGCCGTCGAGCATCAGCTGCTTGCCGGCGATGGTGCGGGCAGCAGTGGATTTCCCGGCACCGTTGAAGCCCACGACGCCGAGGATCTCCCCGGCATCCACGCGAGCGGTGATGGCGCCGCAGACAGGTGCACCGGCGTAGCCCACCAACAGATTGGAAATCTCGAGCACGGCCCCCGCAGCAGTCATGCCGTCCAATGTAGCGGAGCGGGCCGGCGTCCTAATGCAGCGACTTCAGCCCGATGACGCCGCCCACAATCATGGCCAGGAACAGGATCTTCAGCAGGGACACGGATTCGGCCCCGGTGATCATGGCGTAGATGACGGTCAGCGTGGCGCCGATCCCCACCCAGACGGCGTACGAAGTGCCCAGCGGCAGTTCACGCATGGCGTAGGCCAGCCCGGCCATGCTCGCCAGCAGGGCGACCACGAAAATCGTGGAGGGCCAGAACCGGCTGAAACCCTGCGACCGGTCCAGGGCGGTGGCCCATACCGCTTCCATCATGCCGGACAGCACCAAAACAACCCATGACATAGCAATCTCCCACGGGCCGTCTTGTCGCACACCGGGTACGGCACCCCTCGTCCGGGAGACCGTGATGCGGCCTCCCCTCCAAGGTCGCACGCCGGCGTTCCCGGGGCAACTCGGGCGGGTTGGGCGCGTCCCGTCCGGTGCCGCTGGGGATCGAAAAGGCACAACTTACCGTTGCGGGGATCGAGAAGGCACAACTTACCGTTGCGGGATTCGAGAAGGCACAACTTACCGTGGCGGGGTTCGAGAAGGCACAACTTACCGATTTTTCGGCCGAAAAACGGTAATTCGTGCCTTCTCGATCCGACGACACCCGCTTCCGGACCGCTAGTGTGGCCCCATGCCCCAGCTCATTGCTCCCGCCGCGGCCTTCGAGGCAGCCTGGCGCGAGGCACGCGCCGACTGGGGGCCGGGCATCCACGAGGACGGCTTCGGTCTGCGTCCGGAGGACGACGTCGACACTTCCGCCGGATTCGCCGCATGGCTCCGGCGCCTGGCCGCGGACACCGGCTGCACCTACCGGTGGATCATCGAGGACGGCCGGGTGCTGGGCGGAATTGCCCTGCGGCATGCAAACCATCCGGCCGTGCCCCGGGCAGGGCATTTGGGTTACGGCCTCCGTCCCTCCGCCCGCGGACAGGGCCACGCGGTCTGGGCAGTGCGGGAGATGCTGGCCGAGGCACGCAGCCTGGGACTGGAGCAGGTTCTGGCGATCTGCGAGCAGGGCAACGCTGCATCAGCCCGGACCATTGAGCACGCCGGCGGAAGTCTGGCGGGAAACGACGCCGCGGGCACCAACGACGGCGGCCGGCTGCGGCGGTACATCATCAGGACCTAGGCACCCATCAGCGGCGTGGGTGCATTGACGTTCCGCGCCGCACCGGTCAGCGTGGATTTATGACTCAGCCGGGCGCTGCGGGCAACGGCGGCGCCGTACCTGCGCCGGACGCCGAAGCGGAGGCCGATCAAGGTTCCGCCGCGGCAGCAACCGCCCTGGACGGGGCCTTTTTCGCCTTCAGCGGCCTGGCCGCCATCTGGCTCGTGGTGCTGCTGCTTGAAGAATCGGTGGAGCTGGGACACATCGGGTTCCTGATTGTCTTCTGGGCCGCACTGGCCTACCTGGTGTTGCCGCGGGTGGACCGTATCCTCACGCAGATTTTCATTCCGGACTACTTCATGGGCCGGACCCGCACCAACGCAGGGCTGTTCGGCGACGCCGTGAACCTTGCGTTCCTGGGTTCCGAGGACCAGCTGCGCGGGGCACTGGACCGGTCCGGCTGGAAGTTGGCGGACCCGGTGACCCTGGCCAGCAGTTGGCGGATTGTCTCTTCAACCCTGATGCACCGCAGCTACGGCCATGCACCCGTCAGCCCGCTGCTGCTGTTTGGCCGGGAGCAGGACTTCGCCTATGAACAGGAGGTGGACGGCAACCCGCGCCAACGCCACCACGTGCGGTTCTGGCGGTGCCCGGAAGGTTGGCTGCTGCCCGGCGGCATCTCCTCAGACTGGCTGGCGGCGGCTTCCTTTGACCGAGCCGTGGGCCTATCCTTGTTCACTTTGCAGGTCACCCACCGGGTGGGTGAAAACATCGACGCCGAACGGGAC
Source organism: Arthrobacter sp. Y3224198 (assembly GCF_059090025.1). Lineage (NCBI taxonomy): Bacteria > Bacillati > Actinomycetota > Actinomycetes > Micrococcales > Micrococcaceae > Arthrobacter > Arthrobacter sp. Y3224198. The sequence goes on along the minus strand of NZ_JBNHFG010000012.1, from coordinate 93,587 downwards.
TATCTGGTGTCCACCCTCCAGCAGACGTCACCCGACGTCTCCGTAAATGTCATCAGGAATTTCTCCTCCGGCTACCACTCCCGCAACGGCGGCGGGGATTCGATTGCCACCGACGGCGACCTGCCGGTGGTCGATCTGTCCCGCCTGCCCGAGTCACCCGCGGAGCAGGAGGAACTGGCGGCAATTAACCGGACGGGCATCTCCACGCTCTCGCGCCTTCCGCTGCGCCGGCCCGCGCCGGTGGTGTTTGGCGCGGTGCTGGTATTCCTGCGCGGCGTCGCGGCGCTGACGGTCGCGGCACCGTTCCTGACCCGGTTCGCCAACGCCCCTTGGGTGACCCAGCTGCTGGGCGAACAGAGCCGCGGGCTCGCCGACATGGGCAGCGCCTACGCACCGGCCAGCGTATCCCTTGCCGTCTTTGCGGCATTGGAGGCCATCCTCGCCGTGCTGATCCTGCGCGGAAGCAACGTCGCCCGGGTCACCGCCATGTCCTTGAGCGCCGTAGCCATCTCGCTGCAAGTGGTGACGTTCTTCGCCACCCCGGATGTTCCGTTGGGCGCCAACCTGTTCGGGTATTCCTTTGACATCCTGCTCATCCTCGCCCTGTCGAGCGACCGCGCTCGAATCTACGCTCGTATGCACCGCCGCCGTCGGCGGGTCCTCGCAGGATAGGTGGCAGCGAAAATGGCGACCCGGGCGGCGGTCTAGGCCTTGCGGCGGGCAACCATCCGGAGAAGCACGCCAGCTACCCCCAGGGCGGCGGCCAGCACCACCGTGCCGGCAGCTTCGGGTGCTCCCAGCGTGGAGGCAAAGGAACTCCCGGCGTACTCCTGCATCTGTGCCACGTCCCCGCGGAACACCCGAGTGCCCAGGGCCCCGGCAACGGCGTCGAACAGGACCGGGACAATCCACAGCAGCGCCAGGTCGGCCACCCACACGGCAGCCCGCCCGATCCGGTCCGGCGGACACCAGGCCAGCGCCAAACCCACCAAAGCCGCGGGGAACCAGTTGCCCAGGTGGTACACGGCGGCGGGGGTGTCAAAGGACTCCCAGAACACCTCGCCCCAGGCGGACATCCACTCCCCTGCCGGCACCGCCACCAGGCCGATTCCCAGAGCCGCCGCTGCTTTCCGCCGGGAGCGCACCGCCAGGAACACCAGCACGCCCGCCGCCATCGCCGCCACTGTCCCGGCCAGCAAGCCGCCAAAATAGAGGGCACTCATGCTGCCGGTGGAGCGCACGTCATAGGCCTCGTCCGTGCTGCCGATCAGCCCCTTGTTCAGGACGGTGAAGGACTGGACCGTGGCGATAATCTGGACCAGCAGCAGCCCCGCCGCCACGCATCCCGCGGCCAGCCGGCGGCGCGCCGGGTCCCACCACCGCAGGCCCAGGGCAGCCACCAGTCCGCCCGTCACCAGCAGCGCCACCAGCCGGATAACCAGGTACTGGCTGAGCGGCAGCAACGAAACCGGCATGTCCTCGGGCAGGGTCTGGAAGGCCCACAGATTCTGCACCGGCAGCACCATGCCCGTACCGATCCACGGAGCCAGCCCCATCAGGCCGGCAAACACGCCGATTCCCAACGCGATCAGCACCAGCGCCGGCGTTGGATGGTTCCGGCCGCCGTCGTCCTGCCCCTGCAGCGCGGCGTCGTCGTCAGCACCGCTGCCGCTGCCGTCGCCGGCATACCCGTACTCGGTTGCCCGGTGCCGGACGTCCCCACGCCGGGCGCCCGGCCGGTTACGGTCGGGCCTGTCGGACGCTGCAGCACTGTGACTCATTGGTTCCCCCCGGAGATGTGTGCGCGCTTCCGGGCGGCCGCCCGCATCCGTGTCCGATACTGCAACGGCGACTCCCCGACGCTGCGCTTGAACGCGGTGCTGAACGCGCTCTCGGAGGAAAAGCCCAGGTCGAATGCCAAGGAACGGATCCGGGCATCGCCGGACCGCAGTTCCCGCTGCGCCACCAGCATCCGCCAGTTGTTCAGATACGCCCGCGGCGGGGTGCCGGCTACCTCCCGGAACCGTTCCGTGAAAGCGGTACGGGACATCGACGCCGCGCGGGCCAGGTCCTGGAGGCTCCAGGGACGGGACGGCTGTGCATGGATCAGTGCCAGTGCGGGGCGCAGGCGGTCATCGGCGAGCAGTTTCAGCCACCCCCGGGGCAGGTCCGTCTCCGCCACAAAGGCCCGGAGCACCTCCACCAGCAGCAACTGCGCGTATTGCCGCACGGCGAATTCCCAGCCCACGCGCTGCCCGGACAGCTCCCCGAACAGCTGCCCTATCAGGGCGTGCAGCTGCGGGGCGGCCGGGGTCCCGGAGCGGATGTGCGCCACCGGAGGCAGGGCCTGCAGCAGCAGTTCGCGTCCGGCGGCGTTGACCGTCACCCGGCCACCCATCACGATGTCCTCGGCGCCGTCGCCGTCTCCGGCCCGGACAAAGGTGCCGCTGGCCGGAGGATCCAGACGGGTCGTCAGGCCCTCGCCGCTGCCGCCCTCCAGCAGGAGCTTCGTGCGTCCGTTCAGAAGCACGACGTCGCCGGCCGCCAGCGCCACCGGCACCTCAAGTCCGTCGGTGGTCAGCCGCATACTGCCCTGCACCACGGCAAAGAACTTCAGGTCTTCATCTAACCGTGCGCGGGATTCCCAGGGCCCGCGCACAGCGGTGCCGCCGGAGATCATGCTCTGGACGCTGATGAAGTCGAGGACTTCGGACAACCGGTCATTTCCCATTCCTGTACTTTAGGGCAAGAAACCCGGACTTTATGTTATTCCTCGTCCGCAATTCCCGGGGCAGAGTGGAAGGTGTTCCGAAACCGGAAAGCCGTTCTTCCTAGGAGTCCCCTTGAATGACAACATGATTACCCTTGTCACCGGTGCCAATAAGGGCATCGGACGCCAGATTGCCGGCCAGCTGGCGGCACTGGGCCACACCGTGGTGGTGGCTGCACGGAACGCCGACGCCGGCGAGCAGGCCGCGGCGGAACTGCGCGCGGCAGGCGGGGACGCGGTCGCCGTCGTCCTGGACGTCACCGCCCCCGCCTCCGCGGCGGCCGCGGCGGACGAGGTCAAACGCCGGTTCGGCCGGCTGGATGCGCTGGTGAACAATGCCGGGATTGTGGCGACCCCGGGTGTCAGCTTTGCCGCCCAGCAGCCGGGCTCGGCGGACGTGAACGAAATCCGTTCGGTCTTCGAGACCAACTTTTTCGGCGTTATTTCCGTGACCGCTGCCTTCCTGCCCCTGCTGCGTCTTTCCGAGGCCCCGCGGATCGTCAACGTCTCCAGTGTGGCCGGTTCCCTGGCCGCGGTGTCCGATCCGGCCAACACCGATCCGATCGCCGCCGGCTACGCCCCGTCCAAGACCGCCCTGACCTCCCTGACGCTGCAGTACGCCAAGGGTTTGGCACCGGAAGGGATCCTGGTCAATGCGGTCTGCCCCGGTTTCGTGGCCACGGACCTGAACGGTTTCCGCGGCACCCGCACCCCCGAGCAGGGAGCACGGGCCGCGGTGCGGATGGCCACGATTCCCGCCGGCGGGCCCACGGGGACCTTCAGCGACGAGGAGGGTCCCCTGCCCTGGTAACCGAAGCGGACTGAGGCCGTCGGCCGCTGGCCCCATGCACCGAGGAGTTCCCGGAAGACATTGACACCTGGGTCCGTGAACGCCCACTGTCATCCATATAGGTTTCCCAGACGCAGCTGTCTTGCTGTGGCGGTCGGTCGGCTGAATCCGGTGTGGGCGCGGCCTATGGCCCAAGCAATTCCCACACACATTTCACGCAGCGTGACAACCGCGCCGCCAGTGGTGCCACCTTGTCTTAGAGAAGTCCAAAAAAGAACCCCGGTACCACAGCTTTTTGGGCCATGACGCCGGGGTTCTTTCGGGAGGGCAGGGTTAGCCACCGCTGCAGGAGACGACTCCCCCGACGTTCACACAACCGCTCGAATTTCCGCCTCCGCCCATGGGCGGGGGAGTCCAGCCACCGGTTCCACCGCCCCCGGTAACAGGCGCAGGAGCCGGAGCAGGCACATACGGAGCAGGAGCGTTGTACCGCGGTGCCTGCGGAGCGGGCGCATAGCCGAAGCCGCCGCCTGCATTCTGCGGCTGTGCAGCGGGCGCCGGTGCGGGAGCAGCGGCAGCAGCGTCGGCCGCAGCCTGTTCAGCAGCGGCCTGCTCGGCAGCAGCAGCGTCAGCGGCAGCCTTCTCCTCGGCAGCCTTTGCCTCGGCGGCCTTGGCGTCAGCGGCAGCCTTTTCGTCGGCGACGCGCTTGGCCTCTGCCTGATAGGCGGTGAGGTCATCGGTCAGCTTCTTCGTCGCAACGTCGAGCGTGGTGATCTGCTTCTTGGCGGCGGCATTCTTGTCCTGGATGGACGTCGCGGCGTCGCGGCTGTCGCAGTCGCCGGCCAGCTTGATCTTGGTCAGATCAGCCTTGGCGGTGTTCAAGCCCTTCAGCAGAGCAGCTGCTCCGTCATGCTGGGCGTAGCCTTCGGTCTCGTCAGCCTGGGTCCGGACCGCGGTGGCCTTTTCCGCCGAAGTCTTGACCGCCTTCAGTGCGCCCTGGGACGCGGTGGCGGCCTCGGTGCAGAGCTGCTTGGTCTTGCCGTTGCTGGCGTTGACGCCCACGATGGTGCCGGCCGTCAGCACGATAACTGCAGCAGCGCCGAGGCCGGCGATGATGAGCTTCTTCTTCCGGCTCGGAGGGGCTTGGGTGCTTTCACTCATGATGGATTTCCTTTGTCAGGGGTCCGTGGCACTCGATGGCCCTGGACGAAACGTTCGATGGTGATTCCTGCAGATGTCTATCGGCTCGGAATGGCCGGCTGAAAGTCGCGGCGGGGCCCTCGCGAAGGTGGGAACCCGTGCCTGCCCGGGCCGCCGTCCGGGTGGCCACCATCCCCGCGGCACCTTCAGCAATAGGGGCGGTCCCCTGCCCTGGTAGCCGGTACGGGCTGAGGCACCGTCACCTGTCCTGTTCAAGTTGCCCCTGACCCACTAGTGTCGGCTTAGCTGACGACGGGGGACGCATTCCATGGGGACGAGAACGGCCGGCGCCGTAGGGGCGGTGCTGCTGGGCGCACTGCTGGCCGGCTGCGGCGCAACCGATGCCGAGGTCAACGAAGCACGCGCCCTGGCTGACGCGAGATCCAATGCGGTGCCGACGCCTTGGGAACCCCGGCCCTGCCCGGGCGGTGAAATCCTGCAATGGGATGCCTCGGGCACCATCGAAAGCATTAAGCCGGACTGCTTCGACCAGGCCGTGGCCCAGGCCATCGAGGAATTCCCGGAACCGCTGCCGGACGGCAAGGACTGGCAGATACACACCGTGGATTACATGGACCCGCGGGTGAACCCGGACCTGGGCAACATCTCCATCGCCAATGGCGTCCAGGACACCCTGGTGGCCGAGTACTGGCTCTGCGCCTGGACGGATTCCTATCTGCAGGCCGTGGACGGCAACAACGCCGCTGGCCAGGCAGACGGCATGGCCGCCCTGGCCAAGTACACGAGCCTGCCCTCAACACAGGCCTATCTGGTCAACCCCGAGGTCTTTGACGAAACCGTGATCGCGCCGGCGCAGGCCGGGGATCCCGCCAAGTTGCGGGAATACTTCAAGAGCTGCTCGAACTACCGCCGGTAGGCCAGACCACCTCGAAGCGCTCGAACACCAGCTCGTCTGCTTCAGACCAGGTGCCGCCGCGCGCCGCAGCCGTCCGCTCCCAGAACTTCCGGTGTTCGCGCTGCCAGTAGGCCAGGGTCCGGTCACCCTCACCCTCGTCGAAGGCAAGGGCTTCATCGGCGTCGGCGAAGGTCCCCAGCCGCAGTTCGGTAGTGCGCAGGACCACCTTCGGCGCTCCGGCGCCGTCGCACACAATCCAGTGGACGCCGATCCGGGGCAGCGGCTCACCCTCGTCCACGTACTCCGCAACATGCGAGCTGGTGGCGCGCTTGGTGCCGTCCAGCACCAGGCCCAGCAGTTCGTCGGCCAGCTGCGGGGAATCGCCGAACGCTTCCACGCTGTACTCCCCGGCGGCCGCGGCCGGTTCGGGGAAGGCTGCGGCGTACGCATCCCAGAGCTGCGCGGCGGCGTCGTAGTCCAGGGTGGGGTCAGAAGCGGTATCCATACCGGCAAGTCTGCCAGTTCCGGCCAGGCCGTCGCTTAACGCAGGACGACGGCGGCACCCGAGCTGCCGCCGTCGTCGTTGCCTTGCTGTGGCCTTGAAGCCTAGTGCTGCACTTCGCGGGCCGGGAGCAACGGAGCGAAGAAGTCCGCCAGCTCGGCCCTAGCCGTCAGCGGCAGCACATTGGCCACGTACTGGTCCGGGCGGACCACCACCACGGCGCCGTCGCGGGAGATCCCGCGCGCCTCGAAGATGTCCGCTGCCGGGTCGGTGCCGTAGACCTTGGCCAGGTCGGTGAGCTGGAACGGGCCCACCTGCGGCTTGAACACGGCCGGGACGGCGTTGATATCGATTCCGGTGTGGTCCTGCTGGTAGATCACCTTCACGTCGAACCAGGCGTCGCGGTCCAGCCCGGCCGGCGTCGCCGCCAGCGGCGAGTCCGGGGCGCTGTCCAGCCATTCCGCCAGCTCGGCCACCGCGGAGGATTCGCCGGCCTTCGCGGCATCGGCGAAGACGTAGATCCGCCACTTGCCGTCGGCCTTCGCCTGGTGGCCCAGCTGTACCGGGTTGGTGTCGCAGACCCGCAGCACCGGCGCGGACTTAAACCGCTTGCCGAGCGGGAAGCCGCTGGCAAGGTCCTGGTGGCGGGGCTCGCCCACCAGCAGGGAGGGGGTGTATTCAGTCATGAACCCGGCCGGGAATTCGGCCGTGCGGACGTAGAAGTCCTCCAGATCGGAGGGGTTCTCGAATTCCTCGGGCTTCTTCGCCATGAGGGTGGACCATTCCTTGTCGAAATCGATGAGGTTCTTGGCCACTACCTGGCGTTCGGCGGAGTAGGTGGAGAGCAGCGCCTCGGAGCTGCGGCCGTCCAGCACGTGGCCGAGCTTCCAGCCAATGTTGAAGCCGTCCTGCATGGAGACGTTCATGCCCTGGCCGGCCTTGGCGCTGTGCGTGTGGCAGGCGTCGCCGGTGATGAAGACCCGCGGGGTGCGGGTGCCCAGGTCTTCGGGCAGCACGTCGTCGAACCGGTCGGTAAGCCGGTGGCCCACCTCGTAGACGCTGTGCCAGGCCACGTTGCGTACATCCAGGGTGTAGGGATGCAGGATGGCGTTGGCCTTGGCGATTATCTGCTCGATGGTGGTCTTGCGGACGGACCCGTTGTCGTTTTCGGGAACCACACCCAGGTCCACGTACATGCGGAACAGGTGCCCGCCCTCGCGCGGGATCAGCAGGATGCTGCCGCCGTTGGAGGACTGGATGGCGCACTTGGTGCGGATGTCCGGGAAGTCGGTGTTGGCCAGCACGTCCATGACGCCCCAGGCGTGGTTGGCGGAGTCACCCTCGAGGGTGCAGCCAATGGAGGCGCGGACCTTGCTGCGTGCACCGTCGGCACCCACCACGTATTTGGCCTTCACCGTGCGTTCGGTGCCCTCGCGGGGGCCGGCCGTGTGCAGGAGGGTGACGGTGACCGGGTACTCGGCGTCGTCGTTGACTTCGAGGCCCACGAATTCGTAGCCGTAGTCCGGCTTCATGCGGGCCGGCGAGTTCGCCATGAACCGGGCGAAGTAGTCCAGCACCCGGGCCTGGTTCACGATCAGGTGCGGGAACTCGCTGATCCCGGCCGGGTCATCCAGGGCGCGGCCGGAGCGGACAATGTTCTCCGGGTTTTCCGGATCCGGGCGCCAGAAGCACATTTCGGTGATCCGGTAGGCCTCGGCGATGATCTCCTCGGCAAAGCCGAAAGCCTGGAAGGTCTCCACGCTGCGGGCCTGGATGCCGTCGGCCTGCCCGATGACGAGGCGGCTGTCCCGGCGCTCCACAATCCGGGTGGTGACGTTGGGGAACTGTGCCAGCTGCGCGGCGGCGAGCATGCCGGCCGGGCCGGAACCGACGATCAGGACATCCACCTCCTCCGGAAGCTCGTCGGGGCGGTTGATGCCGACGCCGGCGGCCGGCTCAATGCGCGGATCGCCGGATACGTAGCCGTGGTGGTGGAACTGCACGGGTGTCCTCACTTCGTTGTGCCGTAGGTGCCGCCGCTATATTCGGCCGTGGTGTTCGATATTTGAACAGCCCGTTCGATAGTCGAAACCCGGCGGTGTAGCTACTGTACGGGAGACATGACGTGGGTCACAAGCGGCTGTAGGCGGTGTGACGCCGGCTGCGGGTTTGGCGGCTGCCGTCCGTCATCCGGAATTGCTGGCGGTTCGGGAAATCCCTGCCACTTTGGGAGATCCCTGCCGGTTCGCAGCGGAGGGATTTCCCAAACCGGCAGCAGAATCGCAAACCAGCAGCAGGCCTTACCCGGCCACGTAGGCGGCCAGGTGCTCCCCGGTCAGCGTGGAGGAGCCGGCCACCAGGTCCGCCGGCGCGCCCTCGAACACGATGGATCCGCCGTCGCGCCCGGCCCCGGGTCCCAGGTCGATGATCCAGTCCGCATGCGCCATGACCGCCTGGTGATGCTCAATCACGATCACGGACTTGCCGGCATCCACCAGCCGGTCCAGCAGCGCCAGCAACTGCTCGACGTCGGCCAGGTGCAGTCCGGTGGTCGGCTCGTCCAGGACAAACACGGCCTCCTTGCCGCCCATGTGCGTGGCCAGCTTCAGCCGCTGCCGCTCGCCGCCGGAGAGGGTGGTCAGCGGCTGGCCCAGGTGCAGGTAGCCGAGCCCGACGTCGGCCAGCTGGCTCAGGATCTTATGCGCGGCCGGGGTGCGGGCCTCGCCGGCGCCGAAAAACTCCTGCGCCTCCGCCACGGACAGGTCCAACACCTCGGCGATGTCCTTGCCGCCCAGGCGGTATTCCAGCACGGAAGCCTGGAAGCGGCGGCCCCCGCAGTCTTCACATACCGATTCCACCGTGGCCATGACACCCAGCTCGGTGTAAATCACTCCGGCGCCGTTGCAGGACGGGCAGGCGCCCTCGGAGTTGGAGGAAAACAGGGCCGGTTTGACCCCGTTGGCCTTGGCGAACGCCTTCCGGATGGGTTCCAGCAGCCCGGTGTAGGTGGCCGGGTTGCTCCGGCGCGAGCCTCGGATCGCCCCCTGGTCCACCGTCACCACGCCCTCCCGTCCGGACACCGACCCGTTGATCAGCGAGCTTTTGCCCGATCCGGCCACCCCGGTGAGGACCACCAGCACGCCCAGCGGAATGTCGACGTCGACGTTGCGCAGGTTATTGGTGTCCGCACCGCGCACTTCCAGGAATGACGACGCCGGGCGCACGGTGTCCTTGAGCCGCGCCCGGTCGCCCAGGTGCCGGCCGGTCAGGGTCCCGCTGTCCCGCAGCCCGTCCAGGGGGCCCTCGTAGGTGACGGTGCCGCCTCCGCTGCCGGCGCCGGGACCCAGGTCCACCACGTGGTCCGCAATGCCAATGGTTTCGGGTTTGTGCTCCACCACCAGCACGGTGTTGCCCTTGTCCCGCAGCTGCAGCAGCAGCTGGTTCATCCGCGCAATGTCATGCGGGTGCAGGCCGATGGTCGGCTCATCGAAAACGTAGGTGACGTCCGTCAGCGAGGATCCCAGGTGCCGGATCATCTTGGTGCGCTGCGATTCGCCGCCGGAGAGGGTGCCGGAGGGCCGGTCCAGGGAGAGGTAGCCCAGCCCGATCTCCGCGAAGGCGTCCAGCAGGTGCTGCAACCCGGCCAGCAGCGGCGCCACCGAGGGTTCCTTCAGCCCGCGCACCCAGCCAGCCAGGTCACTGATCTGCATGGCACAGACATCGGCGATGTTTCTGCCGCCGATTTTGGAGGACCGCGCTTCCGGGGCCAGCCGGGTGCCGTCGCAGTCCGGGCAGGTGCTGAAGGTGATGGCCCGCTCCACAAAAGCGCGGATGTGCGGCTGCATGGACTCGGGATCCTTGGACAGCATGGATTTGGAGATCTTCGGGATGAGGCCCTCGTAGGTGAGGTTGATACCCTCCACCTTGATTTTGATCGGCTCCTTCCAGAGCAGGTCGTGCAGCTCGCGCTTGTTGAACTTTCCGATTGGTTTGTCCATGCGGAAGAATCCGGAGCCGGCGTAGATCCGTCCGAACCAGCCCTCCATGCTGTAGCCGGGCACGGTGATCGCACCCTCGGCCAGGGACTTCGCGTCGTCGTACAGCGCGGTGAGGTCAAAGTCGGTTACCGCGCCCGTGCCCTCACAGCGCGGACACATGCCGCCGAGCCGGTTGAACACCGCCTTTTCCGCCCGGGTTTTCCCGTCGCCGCGCTCCACCGTGATGGCACCGGAGGCCCGCACGGAGGGCACGTTGAAGGAGTACGCATTGGGCGGACCGATGCGCGGCTGCCCCAGCCGGCTGAAGAGGATGCGCAGCATGGCGTTGGCATCGGTGGCGGTCCCCACCGTGGAGCGCGGATTCGAGCCCATCCGTTCCTGGTCCACAATGATCGCCGTGGTCAGCCCCTCCAGCAGGTCCACATCGGGGCGGGCCAAGGAGGGCATAAAGCCCTGCACAAAGGCACTGTAGGTTTCATTGATCAGCCGCTGGGATTCCGCGGCGATGGTGCCGAACACCAGCGAGCTTTTCCCGGATCCGGAGACGCCGGTGAATACCGTCAGCCGCCGCTTGGGAATCTCGATGCTGATGTCCCGCAGGTTGTTCACCCGTGCGCCCTGCACCCGGATCACGTCGTGGCTGTCCGCCGCGTGCACCGTCCCTGCCTCCGGACGCATGCCGGTATCCGTGCTCATGGATTTCTCCCTCTGCCGGCGGGCCGCCCGCCGTCGCTCCGATTCTGCCTGCTCCCTTCCGGGGCGGCAACGCTTTACCGGAACGACGGCGGCTGGCCACCGCCATGGGCGCGCCCGTTTCGTACGGCCGAATCTGCATGGCATTATTCGGTGCATGCGCAGAGACATCCTCCTGGAAACAGGAGCAACACGGACGGCGGAGGACCTGATCGGGTCCGCCGCGCCCTGTGATGTGGCTGCTCTTCGAATCCCGGGGGCGGCGCAGCACGGAGACAACCTTCTGAGATCCGGCACGCAGCGCCGCGTGGATCATCATTACCAGGGTCTCCGCCGCCCACTCTGAGCCGTGCCTGCGCCCCGGCGACCCTGTCTTCTTCGGGTCTTTCGGTGCCGCCTGCACATCCAAGTACTGCCGCCGGCCGCAGCAACTCCCCGGCCCGGACGGCACCGCTCTCTTCACGGCACCCCCAATGCAGTGTTGCCCGTCTGCAGTCCGCCCGTCCGGGTGAACCCTGCAGATTCACACCCAACGCACAACTCTCACCATTGGAAAGGCACTTCCCTCATGAGCACCACCACCTACCCGCCGGTTACGACCACCACAAAGTCCTTCGTCGTAACCTGGCTGCTCGCACTCTTGCTGGGCACCCTGGGCGCAGACCGCTTCTACCTGGGCAAGATCGGCACCGGTGTCCTGAAGCTCCTGACGCTCGGCGGCTTCGGTATCTGGACACTGGTTGACCTGATCATCACCCTGACCGGGAACCAGAAGGACAAGCAGGGACGTCCACTGGACGGCTACCAGCAGAACAAAAAGACCGCATGGATTGTCACCGTCGTGGTCTGGGTCCTCAACGCCGTGGTTTCCATGATCATGCTCGTCACCGGAGCGCTGGCATTCGGTTCCGCCGTCGAGGAAAGCGGCACAGCCGCCCAGGAACGCAACACCACCACGGTGACCGAGGCTCCGGCTTCGAATCCGACCCCGACTCAGGCCGAGGAGTACGTCCCGTTCGTGTCGGACGCGCCGACCCTGGACCCGTCCGTTCCGGAGGAGTACCGGGAGGTCATGCAGAGCGCGCAGGGCTATCTCTACATGAACAAGAGCAAGGCCGAGATGATCGACTTCTTGACCTTTACGGGATACACCTCGGAACAGGCCCAGTATGCGGTGGACAACCTGGACGTGGACTTCAAGGAGAAGGCACTGCTGAAGGCCCAGGAGTACAAGGAGTGGGGCGACTCCCCCGAGGAGATCCACCACATGCTCGTCAGCGAGTACGGTGAGCGGTTCACGCCGGAGGAAGCCGACTATGCCATTGCGAACCTGAAGTAGTCTGCCCGGGCCGAGTGTTCGGCACCGTCGGGATAGGGCCGGAGGGCATGCCTCCGGCCCTTTTTCCTGCCCGGAAATTCCGGGGATATGTACAACGCAGCCGCAGCTTGTCTAGCGTTTAAACCGGCTGCCGGGGTGGTCTCCCGCACCGCGCGCATGCGCCCGACCCAGGGAAATACCATGCTTACCGACACCGATCTTGATGCCCTCCGTGCCACCGTCCGGGGACCAGTCAGCTCCCCCGGAGACCCCGCGTATGACGCCGGCACCCCCACCCGGAACCCCACGCTGGTCCACCGCCCCGATGCCGTGCTGGGCGCGGCGGATGCCGCTGACGTGCAGGCCGCGGTGCGCTGGGCCGGCGGGCGCGGCATTCCGCTGGCGGTCCAGGCCACCGGCCACTCTGTTTCCTCGCCCATGGGCGAGGGACTGCTGATCAACACCTCCCGTCTGCAGGACATGGCGGTAAACCCCGACGACGGCACCGCCACCGTGGCGGCGGGCGTCCCTTGGCGCTCCCTGTTGCAGCAGAGCGTGCCGTTGGGCCTGACCGGCGCCCATGGGTCCTCCGGAACCGTGGGTGTGGTGGGCTACGCGGCGGGCGGCGGGCTGCCGGTGATGGGCCGCGCACTGGGTTTCGCCAGCGACCACGTGCGCAGCATCGTGGTGGTCACCCCGGACGGGCGCCTGCGGTTGGTGGAGCCTGAGGGTGACGACGCCGAGTTGTTTACCCTGCTGCGCGGCGGCAAGGGGAACTTCGGCATCTTCACCTCCATGACGTACGAGCTGACCCCGTTCCAGGAGTTTTACGGCGGCGGCCTGATGTATCCGGAGACCGCCGGTGCCGAGGTGCTCAGCGCCTTCCTCGACTGGACGGCACAGCTGCCCTCGGACGCCTCGGCATCGCTGGCCTTTATGCGCCTGCCGGATGCACCCTTCCTGCCCGAAGAGCTGCGCGGCTCCGCCCCGGTGCACCTGCGGTTCGGGCTGTTCGGCAGCGGCGAGGAGGGAGACCTGCTGATCGAACCCATGCGACGGGCGGCCCCACCGATTATGGACACCGTGGGACCCATGGATTATCAGAATGTGGGCAGCATCCACATGGACCCGGATGAGCCCGTGCCCGTTCTGGAGCGCGGCGCATTGCTGTCCTCCCTGCCGGCGGAGGAGTTCCTGCAGCAGGTTGGTCCGGGTTCGGATACACCGTTACTGATGGCCGAGATACGGCTCATGGGCGGAGCCATGGCCGCAGAACCGGAGTTTGAAGACGTGGTGTCCGGCCGGGACTCCGCGTTCAACCTGTTTGCCCTGGGGCTCAACGCGCCGCCCGTTGCCGAGGCCACGGCTGCTGCCCTGGACCGGCTCACCGAAGCTACGGCCGCGTATTCCAGCGGTTCAATCATCAATATGCACGGTCCGGCCGGCGATGCGGCGGACCGGCGGCGCGCCTGGGAGCCGGCGGCCTTTGACCGGCTGCAGGAAGCCAAAGGCATCTACGACCCGCAGAACCTGTTCCGCTTCGGGCACGCCGTGCCGTTCCCCGTACTGTGAGCGGATCCGCAGTACCGGGTGCATGGTCTTGAGGGGAGGGTGGCCAGCCAACCGGGAGGTCAGCTTCGGCGCCCACGGCCCGCCGTCTTCCCGGCTGCCATGACTCCGGCCACAGAACGGGCGGACATCACCGATCCAGCGGACAGCCAGGACATCACTGCGAAGGCGGACAGGGCGGAACCCACGGCCAGTACCGACCCGAAGGACCCGATGGAGCCAATGGAGCAGGCGGAGCCCACGCTGCCGATGGACAGTACTGAGTTCCGCGACCCGATGGATAACACCGAGCCTGAGGACCACAGCGACAATACCGACCGTTCCATGACCGCCCCTTCCGCGCCGCTTCCGGCCGGTTGCTCTTGCCGGTGACGCCCCCACCCTAGCCTGCACGGTTCCTCCTGTCGCGGACACCCATCAGCACGGGGAAATCAACGTCAAGAAAACGTTGACACATGGACGGTGTCAAGATTTGATTGACGCATGAAAATGTCTCGCACCTTCAACGCCGTATACGCAGCCGCTATGTTCCTGATCGGTGCCGCACTGCTGGCTGCCTGGCTGCTGCTGGACCTGGACGGTTTTCCTAACGGCTTCTGCCTGGGCGGCGGAGCCACCTTGCTGCTTGGCAGCATTTATTTCACCGTTATGTACGTCTGGCGCGGCAATACCGACACCACCGGCACCGACTATTGGCTGCCCAGCCGTGACGGCGGAGACAACCCGTGAGCAACCAGCCGCCCGCGGACCTGCACCAGCAGATCGGCGCATTAATCCTGGACGGCTACGGCGCTGCCGGCTCCCTCAGCGAAGCGGACCACCTTGCCCTGGTTGCCCGGGCCGCAGCCGCCGAGCAGGCAAGCCAGGAACTCCAGCGACGAACGGTTGCAGCGGCCCGCGGCGCCGGAATCAGCTGGGCAGCACTGGGCCGGGAACTCGGCATGTCCCGGCAGGCGGTGCAGCAGCGTTTCGGCACCCGGGCGGAAGACGCCGCACCCGAAGGCCGGGAGCGCTGGCTGGGCCCGGTCACCGCATTTGATGAGATGCCCGAGCTGGAACTGGCAGGGCGGATGGGGTGGCGCACGGTAGGTGCCGAGATGCTGAGGCACCGGATGCTGCAGACCGACACCCAATGGGAACACCGCCGCGTGCTCTGGACCCGGCCGGTGCATCACTACCTGACCGACGGCTGGCAGCTGGGCTGCCGCGCCTTCCCCTGGCTGTATTTGGTGCGGGACCTGCATCTGCCACCGGAAGGCAGCTAGGCCGGGTTTCGCTTTTGGAGCGCAACGACGGCGGCAGGCAGGGCGGGCCCGACCTGCCGCCGTCGTCGTTTGGAGCAGGGTCCTACTCCATCGTGACGCCGCTGAGCCGGGCCACGGCCTCCGGGTCCCGATGATCAAAGAACTGGGACGTTCCGGTGTCCAGATCCGCGATGGAGGCCATTTCCTGCGGGCTGAGTTCGAAGTCGAACACGGCCAGGTTCTGCTCCATCCGGTCCGGCCGCACCGACTTGGGGATCACCACAATGCGCCGCTGGATCAGCCAGCGCAATACCACCTGCGCGATGGACTTCCCATGCGTGTCAGCAATGGCGGACAGGGTCGAATCGGCAAAGAGATTGTTCTTGCCTTCAGCGAACGGTGCCCAGGACTCGTGCACCACCCCGCGGTCACGCATCAGCTGGCTCTCCACTGCCCGCTGGAAATACGGGTTTGTTTCAATCTGGTTCACTGCCGGCGTGACGTTGTTGTGCATGATCAGATCCAGCAGCCGGTCCGAGGAAAAGTTGGAAACCCCGATGGCCCGGGCGCCGCCGTCGTTGAAGATCTGCTCCATCACCCGCCACTCCCCGTAGACATCGCCGTAGGGCTGGTGGATCAGGTACAGGTCCACGTACTCCATACCCAGGTTCTGCATCGAGGTTTCAAACGCCCGCATGGTGGTGGCGTCCCCGTTGTCCTGGATCCAGAGCTTGGTGGTGATGAACAGCTCGTTGCGGGCAATGCCGCATTGCCGCACGGCGCGGCCCACCGCATCCTCGTTTTCATAGGCGGCGGCAGTATCCAGGGAGCGGTAGCCCGCCTCCAGGGCATGGGTGACGGCGGCTTCGGTCTGGTCCGGCGGGACCTGGTACACGCCAAAGCCCAGGATCGGCATTTCGACGCCGTTGTTCAGGGTCACGGTCTCCATCAGGGGTTCCTTCCGTGGTTTGCCTTAGGCGGCCCGCCGTCCGTGGCCGGCATATCGGGTGTGTCCGGCGGGCCGGGATCCGTCCTGCTTCGGGTCTTTCGACAGTACAAGCGCCGGGCGGGCCGGGGAACCCCTGCCGGGTTGGGACCGGCCCGGTCCCGCAAGGGTGCCGGCGGAGCCCGCAAGGACCCTGCCGGCACCGTGCATGGGGCTAACTGTGCCGGCCGCGCGGCAGCAGGGTCAGCACAAGGACCGCCACACCGGCCACCAAAGTGCCTATGCCCAGGACCGTCATCCCGGCCGGGAGCCCGCTGGACTCGATACCGGTGTCCGCCAGCACCTGGGGGCAGGGGCGGACTGTGTTGCCACTGACCGGGTCAACCACCGAACCGTCGGGGCCGATGGTTCCAACAGGCTGGCCGGCTGCGGCGGCCGCTGAAATAGCTGCAGCAATGTCGGGGCAGGTGCAGTTGGCAGCGCCTCCGCCGCCCCCTGCGGCCCCGCCCCCGCCGGAACCGCCCTGTGTGGCGGTGCCGGTTGTGGGGCCCGTGGTCGGAGTGCCGGTTGTCGGCGAGCCAGTGGTCGGGTCCGGCGTCGGCGTCCCCGTAGTCGGGTCCGGCGTCGGCGTCCCCGTAGTGGGCGACGGCGTCGGCGTATCGGTGGTGGGCGACGGCGTCGGCGTATCAGTGGTGGGGGAAGGCGTGGGCGTATCGGTGGTGGGGCACGGCGTGGGGGCCGGTGAGGTGGTGGGCGGAACATCCGAGCAGCCGTTGGCTAGGAACTGTGCGGCCCGGACCGGGTCCTCGCGCCATGTGGCGCTTCCGGCGTAGCCCTCAAAGGGTGGAACAATGTCCCCCTGGTGGCTGTCGTGGCCGTTGCCGCCGAACACCGAGGACGTGCTCACACTTTGGTAGTTGTAGACCTCGGGTGGCTGGCCCTGCGGGTGGTGGCAAATGGTGACCTTGCCCGCCCCCAGCGCGGGGGCAGTTTGCGCCGGAATATTCACCGCCTGTGCGGGGCCTGCGATTCCCAGGAAAGCGAGCACAAAAACGGCGAAAAGGCTGAGTACACGGAATTGACGGGTTCGTTTCATGGCGCTGGCGCTCCTACCGATGAGGGTGCACTGGGGAGGGCATACCCGCCTAGCAGGTATGCCCGTATGCAGGCCCGGCGGGGAAACTCGGACTTAACACCGATGGCGGGAGGCATGGCCTGCCCGCTAATCCGCCGGCCCTGCTGGGGTGACAAACTCCGGGTGAATTGCTGCTAGCTGGACTGACATTACGCGGGAGCCAAGTAGCGCAATAGAGCATTTGCACATACTGCTCCCAGTAGTTCTCACTTTTCTGCGGGTATTAGAAAAGCCGCTGTTCTGTCAACTGACTAACACCGATTCCGGCGGAATATCCACAACTCTCCACCCATCGCTCCTGCCCCAGCCGGACCGGCACCGAGGCGCCGGCCCGCGGGTCTCTTACGCCCGCTCCACCGGCTGCTGCAGCTCCGTCACCCAGTCCGACTGGTCTGCGGAAACGGCCCGGACGTACACCTCGCGGCACGGGCCGGACGGCGCAAAACCACGGGCGATGATTTCCGCGTGGACGGCCTGCCAACTTTCTCCGATCCGGTCCATGGTCCCCAGATGCACGCCGCAGATTGCCGTGGGCACGGCGGGCAGGTCAACGGCTGCCACCCCGTCCGGCACAGCCTGGCCAACGGCGTACCCGGCAACTATGCGCATGCCGTCCTCGCCCATCTCGTACTGGGCAATCGGAGTTTCCAGGGAAGCGCCCGCAGCGGACAGGATTTCCCCCACGGCGTCGAAAAGCGGACCAACGACGCCGGCCACTTCCGGCTGTTCGGCAACGACGGCGGTGCGGGCGGCCAGCCGGACGGCGGGCAGGGACTTGGAGATGATTTCGATCTGCGACATGGCATTTTCCTTTTCAATGAGGTGGAGCCTGCGCTCGACGTCGATAAGCCGGGCGGTTGCCGTCCGTTGCTCGCGTTCCACCTCGGCACGGCGGATGCGGAGCAGGTCCGCAATCCGGCCGGCGTCGACACCGGTCTCGAGAATGGAAGCGATGTCCTCCAGGCCGAAACCGAGCTGGCGAAGGGCGACAACCCGGTGCAGCCGTTCCAACTGCGCCGGATCATAGGAGCGGTAACCGCTGAACTCATCCACGTGTGCGGGCACAAGCAGGCCGGCGGTGTCCCAGTGCCGCAACATGCGGTGGGTCACCTGGCCGATCTGTGCGAACGCTCCAATGGATAACATGCTTCAGTTCTCCCGTCTGCCACTGTGTCAGGGTCAAGTATCGCCTCCGATTCGCTCCATAACGGGGGTTTTCCCTACCCCGGCCCGGCGGCGTGCCCGGTGTCCGCAGGCCATCGGGCACCGGCAGACTTGGATCATGACGCAATCACTGCCCGCCGCCTCCCGCCAACCCGGAGTTCCCGCCCTCTTCCGCGGGGAGACCTGGCGCGCCTTTGGCTACCACTGGCTTTCCCTGCTGCTCACGCCGCTCGCCTTCACCTACGCAGTGACCACCGTGTCGCTGGGCGCCTCACTGGCGTTCACCTGGGCCGGACTCGTGATTCCGGCGGCGATGATTGTGGGAGCCCGCGGCTGGGGCAGCCTCAACCGCAACCTGGCCAGACACCTGCTGGGCACCGATCTGCCGACCCCGGTGCCGTTTACACCCCGCCGCGGCTTTGTCGGGTTCCTCCGCAGCGGGCTGACAGATGGGGCGGGATGGCGGGCACTGGCGCACATGGTGTTGTCTTTTGTCCTGTCGATGATCGCCTTCACACTCAGCGTGACGTTCCTGGCCACAGGCCTGGGCGGGGTCACGCACTGGTTCTGGTACCGGTTCATCCCGCTGCAGCAAAGTGCCGACGGCTCCTGGCACCGCGGCACCCAGGTCTTTCCCGAGGTCTATGCCGACACCCCCATGTGGCAGTGGATTTACGCCGCAGTAGGCCTGGTCCTGCTGTTCTTCGTCTGGCCGTGGGTCAACAACGTCACCGCCCGGCTCCAGGCCCTGCTGGCCGTGGCGCTGCTGGCACCGACGGCTTCGAGCCTGCGGGTGCGGACGCTGGAACAGTCCCGCAGCGCCTCCGTTGATGACGCCGATGCGCGGCTTCGACGGATTGAGCGGGACCTGCATGACGGCACGCAGGCGCAACTGGTGGCCATCGCCATGAAGGTCGGCGATGTCCGCGAGCGCCTCGCGGTCCAAGATGCCTCTCCCGAGGTCCTCGCCCTGCTGGACAGCGCGAACGGCACCGCGAAGGAGGCCCTGACGGATCTGCGGGGCTTGGCCCGCGGCATCCGGCCGGCTGCCCTGGAGGACGGCCTGGACACTGCATTGGAAACCCTGGCCGCAGGTGCCGCCCTGCCCACCACTGTGACCTACGCCCTGGCCCGCCGGCCGGATCCGGCCATTGAAGCCATTGCCTACTTCTGCGCCGCCGAGCTGGTGACCAACGCTGCCCGACACGCCCGCGCCAGCCGGATCGAAATCTCCGTTACCGCGCACAACGACGGCGAGGGGCTGCTGCTGACCGTCGCCGACGACGGGCGGGGCGGTGCCGCCGTCGGCCGCCGTGCAGGCCACCACACCGGGCTGGCCGGGCTGCAGGAACGTTCCGGGGCGGTGGACGGATGGCTGGACATCGCCTCACCGGCGGGCGGGCCCACCCGGATCACCGTGGAGCTTCCGCTATCGTCGAAGGCATGATTCCCCAGCGCCGCCTTCCCTGCCCTGCCCCTGCTGCCGCATGAGAATTGCGCTGGCCGAGGATTCCACGCTGCTGCGTGTGGGCCTGACCGAGCTGCTGACCAGCCGGGGACACGAGGTGGTCACCGCCGTCGACAACGCCGCGGACATGCTCGCCGCCCTGGACGCGGCCGACGACGGCGAACTGCCCGATGTTGTGGTGCTGGACAACCGGATGCCGCCAACCTTCACCAACGAGGGCATCCAAGCGGCCCTGACACTGCGCCGTACCCATCCGGAGGTGGGCGTGCTGGTGCTCTCGCAGTATGTGGAGACCCGGTATGCCGCTGAGTTGCTGGCCGGTCATCCCGCCGGGGTCGGCTACCTGCTCAAGGACCGGGTGGCCGACGTCGGCGACTTCCTGGCTGCCCTGGCACGCCTGGCGCGCGGCGAGACCGTGCTGGATCCCGAGGTGGTACAGCAGCTCATGGGCGCCTCCCGACACCGCACGGACCTCCAGCGCCTGACCCCGCGGGAGAGGGAGGTCCTGGAACTGATGGCCCAGGGCCGCGCCAATGCCGCCGTGGGGAGCACCCTGTTCCTCTCCGCCGGGGCGGTGGAAAAGAACATCACCTCCATCTTCGCCAAACTGGGCCTGCAACAGAGTCCGGAGGACCACAGGCGCGTCCTCGCGGTGCTGGCGTACCTGCAGTCGGCCTAGCCTGCGTGCATCCCAAGTGCATCGGCGGTCATTGCCGACCCGCCCTGGCATCGGGCGGCTAGGCTGGCGGCTTAACGGCAATCCCGGTCATCCCGGGCGAAGGACGGTGTGGTTATGACTCTCGACAGCAATCCGGGACGGGCAGCCGAGCTGTGCATCGAAGCCCAGGAGCGGTTGATGCGTTCCGTGTCCGGCCTGGCCGACAACGATGTCCGTGCGCCAAGCCTGCTCCCCGGCTGGACAGTCGGGCATGTCCTCACCCATCTGGCCCGCAATGCCGACGGGATCGGGCGGCGCCTCTCCGGGGCGTTGGAGGGTCTCGACCTCCCCAAGTACCCTGGCGGCACGGCGCAGCGCGAGGGTGAGATCGAAGCCGGGTCCGGCAGGTCCGCACCGGAGATCATCAGTGATCTCGCGGCCAGCCAAACAGCGCTCGAGGCCGTTCTGGCCCGTTACGCCGAGGCCGGCTTCCCAAACGGCCACTTCCTCGGCGGGGAGCATTACGGGGTGATGGAATGCCCCGCGCACCGGCTGCGCGAAGTGGAGATGCACCACGCGGATCTGGGTCTCGGCTACGGGCCGGCGGACTGGCCCGAGGAGTATGTCGCCTGGGACCTGCCGGTGCTACTGGCCACGGTCCCGGAGCGGCTCGGCTCCGCCGGCGACCGCCGGAGGTTCATGGCCTGGCTGGCGGGCCGGGGCCCTCTCGACACCGGCACTGGCCCCTTGGTGACTGGTGGTCCGGTGGGTCCGGAACGGACCCTCAGCCCGCCACTACCGGTATACAGTCTCCCGCAGCGCACCGAACGGCTCCCAGAAGTAGTCAAAGCTGTCCTGCGGCCCACCCATAAACCGCTGGGTGAACACCACGCCGATGTCCCCGTTCGGATAGACGGCGGCACTGACCCCGGTTCCGCCGGCCCAGCCCCACATACCCGGTTCGGACCACGGCGCTCCCAGCCCGGTCTGCACCGCGGTCATGAAACCCCAGGACTCGTCCGGACCGGACATTTCCGTCATTCCCACCCGCTGCGGAGAGGTGAGCTGGTCTTCGGTCATCTGCTGCCGCAGCTCGGCGGGCAGCACGGCGTCGTCGGCCAGCTGCGCCAGGAACCTCAGGTAGTCGGGCGCCGTGGACACCAGTCCGCCTGCCAGGGACTCGAACTTGGGCGGCACCGCCATGGCATCCCGGTAGGAGACCATTTCCCGGAGCCCGCCGTCGGCCTCCCCGTAGACGGCCGGGAACACTTCTTTCCCGGTCGGAAACCCGGTGCCGGTGAGCCCGAACGGCTTACTGATCCGCTCCTGCAGCAGCTCTGCCACTGACGCGTCACCGGCCTTGGCCAGCACTGCCGAGAGCAGGTCCGCACACGCGTGGTACATCCAAAGGTCACCGGGCTGATGCGCCAGCGGCAGGGCAGCGAGGCGGGCCAGATACTCCTCGGGTGTCAGGTCCGGCGGGTTCGGCCCCCACAACAAATCCCGGGTGGCCGCGGCGTAGGGCGTGGACCCGAAATCGATGCCGAATCCCGCAGTGAAGGTCAGCAGGTGGCGTACGGTGATCGGCCCGCGGGCGGGAACTGACACGGACAGCGGCGCATCGGGGGTGGCGAGCACCCGCAGGTGTCCCAGCGCGGGGAACATACGGGAAATGTCTTCCTCCAGTTCCAGCGTGCCGTCCGCCAGCAGGGACAGCGCCAGGGCGCCGCCAACGGGCTTGCTGAGCGAGGAGATCCGGAACGGGGTGTCCTCGTCCATGAGTGCGGTTCCGCCCGCATCCAGGAATCCGGTGGCGAAAATTTCCGATTCGCCGTTAATCCGAACCCCCGCCACCAGCCCGGGACACCAGCCGGAGCTGACGGTCTCGGCCAGGCGGTCCCACAGGGGTTTGGCTATCCCGGGCATGGCTCAACTCTGCGCACGCGGACCGGGCCAGTCAACGCCTGGCGCGGCCCAACCGGCTCCGGCGGCCCCTTTGCCTTTGGGCTCCGCCGCTCGTAGAGTCATCTGCAGTGACACGGGGTGCCGCACGGCTGAGATGAAACCCGTTGAACCTGATCTAGTTAGAACTAGCGAAGGGATGTCGCGAATGACTATTCGCCTCACACCGTTAACCGTTTCCGACCATTTGGCGCGCCTGCGTGCCGATCCGCCGCTTGTGCAGTGCCTGACCAACACCGTGGTCACGAACTTCACCGCCAACGTGCTCCTGGCAGTGGGCGCAGCACCGGCCATGACCGACATTCCCGGCGAGGCCGGCCCGTTTGCCCGGATGGCCTCCGCCGTGTTGATCAATCTGGGGACCCCGCACGGGGAACAACGCGCCGCCATGCTCGAAGCAGCCGAAGCAGCCAACGACGCCGGGATCCCCTGGGTGCTGGACCCGGTCGCGGTTGGCAGCCTGCCGGTCCGCACCGCCCTGGCCGCCGAGTTGCTGGAGATGCGCCCCACCGCGATCCGGGCGAATGCTTCCGAGATCATAGCGCTCGCCGGCCTGGGCGGCGGCGGTCGCGGTGTGGATGCAACCGACGACCCTGAAGCGGCCCTCCCCGCAGCCGCCCTGCTCGCGGGCAAGTACGGCAGCGTGGTGGCCGTCTCCGGCGCTACGGATGTGGTTACCAACGGCACCGTGACGCTTCGGCAGTCCAACGGCAGCCCCCTGCTCACCAAGGTCACCGGCGGCGGTTGTGCCCTGGGCGCCGTCACCGCTGCTTTCCTGGCTGTGGCGGACCGTCCGGTTCCCGCTGGCGGTTCAGAAGCGGCCGCTCCGGAACCCGGGCGCTCGTCAGCCGACGACGGCGCCAGGCTGGCGGCGGTGGCCTCCGCCACCGCCGCGTACACCGTGGCCGCGGAGCAGGCAGCAGCGTCCGTATCCGGTCCGGGAAGCTTCGCCCCCGCATTCCTTGACGCCCTGTGGAACCTGGACGCTGCCGCAATCGCCGAACGGCTGGCCTCCGCATGAGCACCGTTACCGCCCCTGCTACCGGCCGGCCCCGGGACGCCGCCCGAAATACCGGAATCTACCTGGTCACCGACACCCTCCAGTGCGGAACCCGCGGCGTGGTCGACACCGTACGGGCCGCTGTCGCGGGCGGTATACGCACCGTGCAGCTGCGGGAGAAGCATGTTTCCGCTGCGGACTTCCACTCGCTGGTGCTGGCCGTGGCCGCGGCCGTCGGCCATCAAGCGGTGCTGCTGGTGGATGACCGCGTGGATGTTTATCTGGCCGCGCGTGCCGCCGGAGCTGCGGTCCACGGGGTGCATGTAGGCCAAAGCGACCTGCCCGTTAAGGCGGTGAGGCAGCTCGTGGGCCCGGATGCCGTCGTCGGACTTACAGCGAACACGGACGCGCATCTGGCGGCGGTGCGGATCCTGCCCGCGGGAACCGTGGACTATCTGGGCGCCGGGGTCATCCGGCCTACCAGCACCAAACCCGACCATCCGGAACCCCTGGGTTTGGAAGGGTTCCGGTCCTTCGCCCAGGCATCCCCGCTCCCTTGTGTCGCGATCGGCGGGATCCGCCCAGCCGATATCGGGCCGCTGCACGCCGCCGGAGCCTCGGGCGCAGCCGTGGTGTCCGCCGTCTGCGCCGCAGCCGATCCGCGCCGCGCCGCCGAGGAGCTGGTGTCAGCATGGAACCGGTGAGAATCCCCCGGATCCTGAGCATTGCCGGGACCGACCCCAGCGGCGGCGCCGGCATTCAGGCGGACCTGAAGTCCATTGCGGCCACCGGCGGCTACGGGATGGCCGTGGTGACGGCACTTGTGGCGCAGAATACCCGGGGCGTGCGGTCGGTCCACACACCGCCGGTGTCTTTCCTGCACGAACAGCTGACCGCGGTCAGTGACGATGTGGTCATCGACGCCGTAAAGATCGGCATGCTCGGGACCGCCGATGCCATCCGGACCGTCACCGGCTGGCTGGATACCTTCCGACCGCCTGCCGTGGTGCTGGATCCGGTAATGATTGCCACCAGCGGCGATCGGCTCCTGGATTCGGACGCCGAAGAAGCGTTGAGGGGCCTCCTGGCCCATGTGGACCTGGTGACGCCGAACCTTCCCGAACTAGCAGTGCTGCTTGGGGAAAAGCAGGCCGGATCCTGGGACGAAGCGTTGGAGCAGGGCGCCCGCCTTGCGGCCGCCTACAAGTTGTCGGTGCTGGTGAAAGGCGGGCATCTGTCGGGCGCCGCGGCTCCGGATGCGCTGCTCCGCTTCGATGACGACGGCGCACTACAGGTAGCCGAGGTTCGGTCAACCCGGGTGGATACCGTCAACACGCACGGCACCGGCTGCTCGCTATCCTCCGCGCTGGCCACGCTGTATGCCCGCTCCGGCGACTGGGGCACGGCGCTGCAGTTGGCAAAGGCCTGGCTGCAGGAGGCCCTGGAAACGGCGGACGAGCTCGAGGTCGGGTCCGGCCACGGGCCGGTCAACCATTTCCACGGTCTCTGGGCACGAGGCCTCGTGAACCTGCCGTCGGTTCCGGCACCGGAACCTACGGTTCCCTGACGGCCGCGTACAGCAGCAGATCCCGCCGCTGCCCGGAGATTTCCATGTAGCTGCGCATCAGGCCCTCCCGGTCGAAACCGGCGCGCTCGGCGGTGCGGATCGAGGCGGTGTTCCACGGCTCAATGTGCAGCTCCACGCGGTGGACTTCCGGAACGGTCCAGGCGAAGTCCGTCAGGGCCCGCAGCGCGGCGGAAGCATAACCGGAGCCTCTGGCGCCGGGGGCCACGGAGTAGCCCGCCTCGGTGCGGCCGTGCACCAGTTCCCAGCCCCACAGGCCGATCTGGCCCACGGCCCGGTCCGTGCCGGCGTCGGCGATGGCGAAGGAAAACCCGGAGCCCCGCACGTGCATGCTCCGCTGCCGTTCCAGCCACTCCAGGGCCTGCTCATAGGTGGCGCGGGCGGGCAGGCTGCCCACCGTGGGGATGTAGGTGTCCTGGGCCATTTCCATCACCATGGCCGCATCTTCGTCGCGGAAGATCCGCAGGCGGACGTCGCCGCAGGTTGGGTCCGTTGACGGCCACGCCGGAATACCGGTGGTAGTTTCCATGGCCACAGCCTGCCACGGCTCCGCGCCCTCCCCTAGGGCTGAGGCCCGGCGGGGCGGGAATTCCTGCCGGATCCGGACCTGCTGGCTCTTACGGCCTATTTCCGGCCGAACAGCTTTCCGAGCCAGCCGGCTCCGCCTGCCTGGGCACCCGGCGCGGGGGCGTCAGTGCTGCAGGTGCAGCGCTCACCCTTCGGCACATTCCGCATCACCTGGTCCACGTGGTTGCCACATCCTGCCCAGGTGGTCTTACCGCACTTCCTGCACGTTGCTGCCCTGCACATTTCCAACTCCATCTTTACGAAAATCCTGCTTGCCCATCCATCGTGACAGATACCCCCTGGGGTATGCAAAACAGCCGGCGCCGAGTTGCTCGTATACCCCCTTGGGTATTACCGTGGACGCAGAACGGATACCCCCCGGGGTGTCGGCCCGCAACTCAAAGGAGACACACATGCTGCTCGAACGCATCTACGACGAGGACCTGGCTCAGGCCAGCTACTTCATCGGCTGCCAGCGCAAGGGCGAGGCCGTAGTGGTGGACGCCCGACGGGACATCAGCACCTATCTGGACCTGGCCGCCGCCAACGGCATGCGGATTGTGGCGGTCACCGAGACCCACATCCATGCCGACTACCTCTCCGGCACCCGCGAGCTCGCCGCCGCCACCGGCGCCAAGATGTACGTATCCGGCGAGGGTGGCACCGACTGGCAGTACCGGTTCGAGGCAGCACGCCTCCACGACGGCGACACGGTCGCCCTGGGCAACATCACCCTGAAGGCGCTGCACACCCCGGGCCACACCCCGGAACACCTTTCCTTCCTGGTCGCCGACGGCGCTTTCAGCAGCGACCCCGGCTACCTGCTCTCCGGCGACTTCGTCTTCTCCGGGGATCTGGGCCGCCCCGACCTGCTGGACGAAGCCGCCGGCGGTGTGGACACCCGCTTCGAGGGCGCAAAGCAGATTTTCAGCAGCCTGCAGGAGAAGTTCCTGACCCTGCCCGACCACGTTATGGTCTACCCCGGCCACGGCTCCGGCAGTGCCTGCGGCAAGGCGCTGGGCGCCCTCCCCTCCACCACCGTGGGCTACGAACGCCACTACGCCTGGTGGGGCAAGTACCTTGAGTCCAATGACGAGCAGGGCTTCGTGGATGAACTGCTCGACGGCCAGCCGGACGCGCACGCCTACTTCGGGCGGATGAAGCGCGAAAACCGGCAGGGCCCGGCTGTGATGGGCGAGCGCCCGCCACTGGCCGAGCTGTCCGCCGACGACGTCGTCCGCGGGCTGGAGCAGGACAGCATCACCTTCGTGGACACCCGGCCGCACTCCGCCGTACACGAGGGCACGGTAACCGGTGCGGTCAACATTCCCGCCGGCAAGAAGACGGCCAGCTTCGGCGCATGGGCCGTGGATCCGGAAACGGACGAGCGCCCGCTGGTGCTGCTGGCAGCCGACCAGGACTCCGCCGCCGAGATGTGGGACCATCTGGTCCGCGTCGGCATTGACCGCGTGGCCGGCTACGCCACCAGCCTGGACGGGCTGCCCCTGGACACCCCGCGGACCATCCAGCCGGCGGAACTGGACAGCTTCGACGCTGCCCTGGTCCTGGACGTCCGGAACAAGACCGAACACTCCGACGGGCACATCCCGGGCTCCAAGCAGCTCAGCGCCGGGCGGGTCCTGTGGAACCAGGACCAGCTGCCCAAGGACGGCACCATCGTCACCTACTGCCAGAGCGGCGTACGCAACTCGGTAGCTGCCAGCGCCCTGCGCCGGGCCGGATTCGACGTCGTCGAACTGGACGGCAGCTACGCCGGCTGGAGCCAGTGGCAGGCCGGCCAGCAGGCCTAACCTGACGCAAAAAAGGGGGTGCCCCGCCGTGCGGAGCACCCCCTTTCCGACGCCGGTCAGGCGAGGGAGAGGAAAAGCTTTTCCATTTCCTTCTTGTCCATTGAGCCGTCTTCGCTGATCAGGCACTGCTCCAGTCCCGCTGCAATAATCGCGAACCCGGCCTTGTCCAAGGCCTTCGAGACCGCGGCAAGCTGCGTGACGATGTCCTTGCAGTCCCGGCCCTCCTCCAGCATCCGGGTGACCGCGGCCAGCTGGCCCTGGGCACGCTTGAGCCGGTTGACCACAGGCGCAAGTTCTGTGTTGTCGAGCTGCATGGACACTCCTTCGGTAGGTTCTCCCTCCAGTATACCCCTGGGGGTTTCTTGAGCCAGCAGTCCAAGTCCCCCGGACGCACCCCTTCATCCCCCAAATTCCCCCGAAATCCAGTATTACCAACCACAGAAACGAGACCCCCATGGCCTCCGCAACCCCGACCGTAACCGAACTCGACGCCGCCACCCTGCGGGACCTGGCCGGGACCGCCGATGATCTGGTGGTCATCGATGTCCGCTCGGCCGCCGAGTTCGAATCCATGCACATCCGCGGCTCCTACAACGTGCCGCTGCCGCTGCTGTCCGAGCACTCCAACCAGCTGGCCGAACGCCTCGGCGGCCGCGTGGTGCTGGTCTGCCAGTCCGGTGTCCGCGCAGAACAGGCCCGCACCCATCTGGCCGGGGCCGGCGTCGAGAGCGCCCAGGTCCTGACCGGCGGCGTGCCCGCGTACGCGGCGGCCGGCGGCGACGTCGTCCGCGGCGCGCAGCGCTGGTCCCTGGAACGCCAGGTACGCATGGCGGCGGGCACCCTCGTGGTAACCGGCCTGGCCGGCGGACGGTTCGTCTCCCCCAAGGTCCGCTTGCTCGCCGGGGCCATCGGCGCCGGCCTCACCTTCTCCGCGGCTACCAACACCTGCGCCATGGGCCAGGCGCTGGCCAAGATGCCGTGGAACAAGACCGCTTCGGAGCCCACCGCGGCGTCGGCCATCGGCCAGCTGCCCGAATCACGCTGACCCCGGCAGCCGCCGGCACCCGCATCCGCAACCTAAGGACCTAAGCCATGACCATCACCCTCGCGGCGACGCTGCTGCTCTCCGTACTGATCGGGCTGTCACTCGGCCTGCTCGGTGGCGGCGGCTCCATCCTCACCGTTCCGATCCTGACCTATGTGGCCGGAATGAGCCCGCGCGAAGCCATTGCGTCCTCGCTGTTCGTGGTGGGAGTAACCTCGGCGTTCAGCGCGATCGGGCATGCCCGCAAGGGCAGGGTCAAGTGGCGTACCGGCCTGCTGTTCGGCGCCGCGGGCATGGCCGGCGCCGTCGGCGGCGGGCTGCTGGGCGGCCGGATCCCCGGGACCATCCTGATGATCGCCTTTGCCCTGATGATGGTGGCCACCTCGGCCGCCATGATCCGCGGCCGCAAAAACGTTCCGCCCGCTTCAGACGGCGAACTCCGCGTCGGCAAGGTCATCGTTGAGGGCCTGGTGGTCGGCCTGGTCACCGGGCTGGTGGGTGCCGGCGGCGGCTTCCTGGTGGTTCCGGCCCTCGCCCTGTTGGGCGGGCTCTCCATGCCCGTGGCCGTGGGCACCTCGCTGGTGGTGATCGCCATGAAGTCCTTCGCCGGTCTCGGCGGCTACCTCACCACCGTGACGCTGAACTGGCCGCTGATTGCGGCCGTGACCCTTGCAGCCATCCTGGGTTCGCTGATCGGCGCCCGGCTGGCCGGGCGGATCCCGGAGGCCGCACTGCGGCGCGGTTTCGGCATCTTTGTACTGGTCATGGGCATCTTCGTCCTGGGCCAGGAGTTGCTCGGCCTGCGCTGAGCAGGAGCTGAGTTACAACGGACTGAGCGCAAACGAGAGGCCGGCCGGGGCATCCCGGCCGGCCTTTCCGCATGCCGTCAGACCGAGCGTGTCTCCCCGGCCCGGTCGGAGAACGCCGCCGTCAGGTCACCGACCAGCGCCTCCTCGACCCGGCGGCCCATGTCCCGGATCTCCTCCTCGTCGGCTACCACGAGTCCGCTCCCCATGGAGTCCAGGACCAGCGAGTTCTGCCGGCGGATCTCCTCGCGCTGGGTGTCGTTGACGGCAGTGGCGGCGCAGTCCCGCAGCAGCCGCAGCACCGCCGTGAGGACAATCGGTTCGGAATGGGCGAACCGACGCACCGGACCGCAGACCAGGTCGAGGAAATAGCGGTAGTCCCTGCCTTCGGTCACCAGTCGCTGCACGCCGAAGCCGTCCTGGTGCGCCTCCGGACCCAGCCGGCGGCGCTGCAGGTCCACCAAAAGGTCCGCACAGTAGCCCGTGGCGTGCGCTGCGGTTATCGGATCGTTGATGCTCGGCGAGATGGCCTTGACGGCGATGTCGGTCAGCTGGCGCAGCCCCAGTGCGGCGTCCTGCTCCGGGGTCCGCTCGTACCCGACTTCGAGTGCGTCTGCCAAGCATTTCCGCACGACCGCCAGCGGCACCTCCCCGCCGTCGTCCGTCCACACCCGCGCCACCGGCGAGCCGAGCGTGACGTGGTCGCCGGGCTGGACCATAACGCGCATGCTCAGGCCGTGCTGCTGAAGCATTTCCATCAGGGGCCGCGCGTCAACGGCCTGCACGATGCCGCTGCGGCCCGCAGGCACCAAGGTGCCCCCGGCAGGTTCCGCGAAGTGCTGCACTTCGCCGGCCTCGGACGGCGGGTAGGTTTCCTGCAGCACCGCCAGACAGCCTTGGTGCGCGTTGCGCATCATGGTGTCCACCCGCAGCGAGCGGGCGATGTGCCCGATGAACAGCAGCAGCACAATCCCCGAGGCGATGCCCAGGACATACACCAGGCCAACCACCAGCACCGGCACCGGGCGGTCCGCGTCCATCCCGTGCAGGCCGGTAATGCTGACCAGAAACGTGCCCAGCAGCACCGCCAGCACACCCTGGGTCCGCACGTCACGGGCAAATTCGCGCAGCAGCCGCGGGGAAAACTGCTGCGAGGCAAGCTGCAGGGCCACCACGGTGAGGGAAAACGTCACGGTGGCGGCGGTCATCACGCTGGTGGCCACAGTCTGCAGCAGGGAACTGGCCGCGTCCACCCCGCTGGGCCAGATCCAGCGCGCCCACGCGGCGTCGTCGCCGGGGCGGACCGGCATCAGCAGCAGCGCGAGCAGCAGAGCCGCCAGCGAAGCGCAGCTGGGCCAGAACCACAGGGTGGCGCGCAGGCCATCGCGGGTGACCCGGAACCGGGGTTCCGGACCGTGGGGATCGGGCAGGGCAGCGGATCCGTGCACGGACTGGGCCATCAGCACCCCTTTAGAACATGGAAATGAGCGTGGTTTCATTGTGCCCCGCGTATCGACCTGCTTCCACTCGGGAACCCCGGCGCGGGCCGGTCCCGGTGGTGCTACTGTCCCGTGCCTTCCGCGCTCAGCGGGAAGGCTGCCGTAAAGACGGTCCCCTGCCCGGCCGCGCTGGTGAAGGTGAGGGTTCCGCCGTGTGCCTCCACAATGTTCCGGGCAATCACCAGTCCCAGGCCGACGCCGGGAACAGCCGAGGCGACGGCCCGGTTGCTGCGGAAGAACTTGGTGAAGACCTGCGCCTGTTCGGCCGTGCTCATGCCGATTCCCGTGTCGGCCACCTGCAGCCGGGCAACCTTCCCTTCCTGCCAAAGCCGTACCGTTACGGTTCCACCGTCCGGGGAGTACTTCACGGAGTTGGAGAGCAGGTTGTCCACCACTTGGGCCAAACGCTGCGGATCCACCTCCGCGGTCAGCGAGGTGGGCAGGTCCTGTATCAGTTCCACCCGGTTCGCCGCGGCACGGGGCGCCACCGAGAGCAGGCCCGCCCGCACGACGTCGGACACGTCTGCCGCACGCCGCTCCATCTTCGTGGCACCGGAGGCGACTGAGAGCAGGTCCGAGACGAGGTCCAGCAACCGCTCGGCGTTGCGCAGGGCAACATCCAGTGCGGTGCGCACCTGGTCGGAAAGGCCCTCGTCCTCCATCGCCATGTCCAGGTACCCCAGAATGGAGGTCAGCGGTGTCCGCAATTCGTGGGAGACACTGGCCACGAACTCCTCCTGCGCCGCCACCGCCTGGACCAGCCGCGTGACATCGCTGATGGCGATCACCGATCCGGAGAACACCCCGTCCGACATGATCGGCCGGGCGCAGACATTCAACGCCAGCTGGCGCTCATCCGCAGGACCAAACCACACCACCTGGTTGGAAAAAGCCTCGCCGGCAGCCGCACGGGCCACAGGCCGCTCTTCCTGCGGGACCGGGGTGACGCGGTCCGGGCCAAACACCACCGGCTCGCCCTCCGCGGCATTGGCCTCGCCCATTACGCGGCGCCAGGTGGAATCGAGATGGGCGTTGGTCAGCATGGTCCGGCCCTGGGCATCCAGCACCAGCAAAGCGACGTCTGCCGTATTGAGCACATTGTCCAGCAGCGCCTCGCGCTTCCGGCTTTCCCTCAGGTTGTTCCGCAGTACACGGTCCTTCTCTTCGAGGACCTTCTGGTTCTCCCGGAGTTCTGCTTCGGCCGCCGCGCGCGCTGCTTCTGCCGTTTCGGCCTTGTGCAGGGCGGCTATCAATTCCTGCTCATAGCGCCGGCGTTCGGAGGCGTTGAAAACGGAAATCCGGTCGAGGGTTGGAGTAGCGCTGTCGCCGTCACCTTCGGAGCGGACGCCGGAAAGGAGTACCGGGATCCGGTGCCCTTCAGCGGTCAGCAGGTCCACCGCAATCTCGTTGAAGCACCCGGATTCCGCCAGTTGCTCCGTTACGTGGGAAGCGAAATCCGCACGCTCCCCCGCTGGCAACAGGTCTAGGGCCCTGCCGCCGATCAGTTCGTCCGGGGAGTGTCCGGTCCATGAGCCCAGCTTCCGATTCACGTCCAGGATGGTTCCGTCCGTGCTGAGGACCAGATAGCCGGACGCCGATTCGTGGAAGTGCGCTTCGTAGTCGCACCGGGCCGGGGACGCACCGGCTTTGGTGCCCGCGCCGCTGGCGGTGCTAGTCATGGGGACCTGCCTGCGACTTGCCAGTGCCTTGGACCATCAAGAGTAGTGACCTTACGTTGAGACCATGCCACCGCCGGCAACCCGTCAGGGCTGCACCCGGGAAGCATACTTACCGTTTCCCCCACTTGAACCTATCAGGATTCGGCCACCCCCGGCCGCCCGTAACCGTCCCGCAACCCTCGGGCCGCATGACGGGCTCCCGGCGGGGGAGGTGTTAGTTCAACCACTTCCCCGGCCGGTATACAGCCTTTCTTCCCGCCCCGGGTTTATAGTTGACGTAAATCAACCTTTGACCTGAGTCAACCACTTTTGGAGTGTGCATGTCCGTCTCCCCTGCCCTGCAGGATGCCCGCGCCGAGGCTGAAGCCGCGGCAAAACGCAAACACCGGGAAGTCCTCCAGGCCCTGACCGGCCTGCTTCTGGGTATGTTCGTCTCGATGCTGGCGAGCACCGTGGTGAGCACCTCGCTGCCGGTGATCATTTCCGACCTCAACGGCGACCAGGCCGCGTTCACCTGGGTGGTCACCGCCACCCTGCTCGCCACCGCCGTGTCCACGCCCATCTGGGGCAAGCTTGCCGACCTGCTCAACCGCAAGGTCCTGGTCCAGCTGGCACTGATCATCTTCATTGTCGCCAGTGCCGCGGCCGGCTTTGCACAGAACACCGACTGGCTGATCGCCATGCGCGTCATCCAGGGCATCGGCGCCGGCGGTCTGGGCGCGCTGACCCAGATCATCATGGCGGACATCATTTCCCCGCGAGAGCGCGGCCGCTACATGGGCCTGTTTGGCGCCGTGATGGCCCTGTCCACCGTGGGCGGCCCGCTTATCGGCGGCGTCATCACCGACTCCGCCAACTGGCGCTGGAACTTCTACGTTGCGGTGCCGCTGGCCGCCGTCGCGCTCTTTATGATCCAGAAGACCCTGCACCTGCCCGCACTGAAGAAGCGCAAGGTCACCATTGACTACGCCGGCATTGTGCTGCTGGCTTCCTCCGTCTCGGTACTGCTGGTCTGGGTCTCCCTGGTCGGGACCGACTTTGACTGGCTCAGTGCCGCCACCGCGTGGATGGTCGGCGGTTCCCTCGTGGGCCTGGCCGCGTTTGTGTTCGTGGAACTGAAGTCCTCCGAGCCGCTCATCCCGCTCACCCTGTTCCGCAACCGCACCTTCACCTTCTCGGTGATCGGCTCCCTCGCCGTCGGCGTGGCGATGTTCGGCACTTCGGTGTTCCTGTCCCAGTACATGCAGCTGGCCCGCGGCGCTTCGGCAACCATGTCCGGCATCATGACCATTCCGATGATGGGTGGCCTGCTGATCGTCTCTACCCTCGTGGGCAAGATGATCACCAAGACCGGCAAGTGGAAGGCCTATGTGGTCTCCGGGTCGATCATCCTCACGGTGGCCCTGGTGCTGATGGGCACCATCGAATATGACACCAACTTCTGGCTGGTCTCCCTCTACATGTTCCTGCTGGGTGCCGGCGTGGGCATGGTCATGCAGAACCTGGTGCTGGTGGTGCAGAATGACGTCCCCACCCGCGACCTGGGCGTGGCCAGCTCCGGCATCAACTTCTTCCGCACCATCGGTGGCACCATCGGCGTCTCCGCACTGGGCGCCGTGCTGGCCACCCAGGTGACCGACCGGATGGCGGAGAAGCAGGGCGAACTGATG
The DNA here is from genome assembly GCF_059090025.1 of Arthrobacter sp. Y3224198. Taxonomy (NCBI): domain Bacteria; kingdom Bacillati; phylum Actinomycetota; class Actinomycetes; order Micrococcales; family Micrococcaceae; genus Arthrobacter; species Arthrobacter sp. Y3224198. The sequence goes on along the minus strand of NZ_JBNHFG010000012.1, from coordinate 59,652 downwards.
GGTGCCATTGCCGCCCTCGGGGACCAGGGCAAGGAAATTGCCGCTTCGCTGGCCTCTGGCAGCATCCCCGCCGTGAGCGCACTGCCCGAGTCCGTGCGGGTGATCGTGGAATCCGCCTACGGCTCCTCGGTGGCACACATCTTCCTGATCGCCGCCCCGCTGGGCGTGCTCACCCTGCTGGCCGTACTGTTCCTGCCGAACCTCGAACTGGGCAGCATGACCCGGCACGAGAAGATGCAGGCCGAAGAGAAGCGTGCAGCCGCTGCCGGCGGAAGCGCCGCGGAACCAGCTGTGGAATCCGCCGGAGAGCCCGCTGGCGGTACCGCGGCACGGGTGGCCGCGGATGCGGAAGCAGCCGCCGGGCAGAACCCGGACATTCCGGCCGGAAAGGGCGGGAACTAGCATGACGACGCCGGCGGAATCCGCCGGGGCCACCCACCAGTCATCGGTCGCGAAGGTGGAACGGCAGTTTGCGCACATGCTGGCCGCTGCGCGGCGCACCTTCAAGGAATCCGCTTTGGCCGTGCATCCTTCGCTGCAGCCGCTGGGCTTTACCGTCATGATGACCCTCTATCAGGGCACGGAATGCCAGCAGGGCGCCGTGGCGGAAACCCTGCAGGTGGATAAGGCACTGCTGAGCCGGACCGTCTCCCAATTGGAGGCCCTGGGGCTGGTGTGCCGCCGGGCTGATCCGTCCGACGGACGCGCCCAGCTCCTGGACCTGACGCCGGAGGGCAGGGCCCGGTTCGAGTCCTCGCATTCGGCCAAGCGCTCCCGCCTGCGGACCCGGCTTGAGAGCTGGCACACGGATGAGGTGGAGCGGCTCGCGGAGCTGTTGAACAAGCTCAACGAGCGGGACTGAATTCGGTTAATCCTGCGGCCGGCAACCTTCGGGTTGCCGGCCGCTTTTTGCGCTGGAGCCCCAGATCCTTCGCCGGGTTAACCCCCGGAGCCGACCGCCCGGCCGTCGGGCACCAGCTCACGCAGGATCCGCGCCAGCTCCACCCGGTCCTGCGGCTCAAGCACGGAAAAGAACTCATCCGCTTCACGCTTGCGGTCCGCCAGCACCTTTTCCCGCAGTGCCTGCCCGGCCGTGGTCAGGGCGAGCAGCGTGGCCCTCCGGTCCTCGGGGTGGGTCCGGCGCTCCACCAGTCCCTTGGCGGCGAGCAGATCCACCACCTCCGTGGCGGAGCGGGGAGCAATGTGCAGACGCTCTGCCAGTTCCTTCAGTCGCATGCCCTGCTCTTCGCCTTCCCCGCCGCCATGCCCGGATTTGGCCGCCCGGCCCACGGCGTTGAGTGCGCGGAACTGGTGCGGGGTCAGTTCGAACGGCGCCAGCTGGAGCATCCAGCGCTTCCGCAGCCCACGGAAGGCCGCGTGCATCATTTCACCCAGGGCCGCCGGATCGGCAGGAACATCAGTCATGGCTTCAGTTTACCCATTTCGCGGTAACCACATAGTGAGGTAACCTCTGCAATAGCTGCCGCAGACCTTCCCGGCAGCAAAGGAGGACCCGTGACTCTACCCGGAATCGAGACCGGCCGCCCGGCCGGCGGCCCGAATGGCGACGGCGGACGCACCGGCATTCCCGGCGCATCAGGCGGCCGCGGCCCCGCCAAACTCAACCCGGCCGACAAAAAGCAGCTCAAACAGCACCCCGTATCCCTGCGCCGCATCGCCGCGCTTTTCGCCCCGCACAAGGGCACCATCGCCGTCGTCGTGCTGCTCATCAGCGCCTCCTCCGTGGTGAACCTGGCCCAGCCGTTCCTGGTCCGCGGCGTGATCGACTCCGCCCTGCCCCGGCAGGACCTGCGCCTGCTCGCGCTCCTCACCGCCGCCATGGTGCTGGTGGCCGCCGTGACCGCGGTGATCGGCGTGGTGCAGACTTGGCTGGCCACCCGGATGGGCCAGCGGGTGATGCACACCCTGCGCGTGGATCTCTTTACGCATCTGCAGGCCCAGTCGCTGGGCTTCTTCACCCGCACCCGCGGCGGTGAAGTGCAGTCCCGGCTCACGCACGATATCTCCGGCATGCAGTCCGTGGTCACCTCCACCGCCACCGGTGTTGCTGCCAACCTCACGACGGCGGTGGCCACGGCGGTGGCGATGGTGGCCCTCTCCCCCGGGCTGAGCCTGATCTCGCTGGTAGTGCTGCCGCCGGCGATCTGGCTGTCCCGGCGGGTGGCGAAGATCCGCCGCGAGGTCACCGACGAACGCCAGCGTGAACTGGCTGCCCTGCACACCCAGGTGGAGGAAGGCCTTTCGGTCTCCGGTGTCCGGCTGGCCAAGACGCTCGGCACCGTCCCGCGCGATGCCGCCCGGTTCCGCGACCGCTCCGAAAAGCTCGTGGGCCTGGAACTGCGCAGCCAGCTGGCCGGCCGCTGGCGGATGGCCACCATGCAGATTGTCTTCGCCGCGATCCCCGCGGTGATTTATCTGGCCGCCGGTTTCCCCGCCACCAGCGGCGGAATGACCATCGGCACCCTGGTGGCCTTCACCGGCCTGCAGGGCGCGATTTTCCGTCCGGTCATGGGCCTGCTGAACATCGGCGTGCAGTGGGTGACCGCGCTGGCGTTCTTCAGCCGGATCTTCGAATACCTGGACCTGGTGCCGCAGATCCGGCCGGCCGCCACCCCGGTCCGGCTGGACCCCGCTCGGGTGCGCGGCGAGGTCCGGTTCGAGGGCGTGGGGTTCGCGTACGACGACGGCGCGGACGTCCTGTGCGGGATCGACCTGACGCTTCCGCCGGGGACGACCACCGCCGTCGTCGGGCCCACCGGTTCCGGCAAGAGCACCCTGGCCTCACTGCTGCCCCGGCTCAACGACGCCGGCTCCGGCACGGTCCGGATTGACGGTGTGGATGTCCGCGAGCTGGCCGCCGAGGACCTGGCCCGGATTGTCGGGGTGGTCTCCCAGGAGACGTATCTGGTGCACGCCTCCGTGCGCGAGAACCTGCTGCTGGCCGCTCCCGACGCCGGCGACGAACAGCTGTGGTCTGCCCTGGCTGCCGCGCGGATGGCCGATACCGTGGGCGCCCTGCCCGAGGGGTTGGAAACCCTGGTGGGTGCACGCGGCCACCGCTTCTCCGGGGGCGAGCAGCAGCGGCTGGCCATTGCCCGCACCATCCTGCGCAACCCGCCGGTGCTGGTGCTGGACGAGGCCACCTCCGCACTGGACAACACCACCGAAGCACAGGTGCAGGCCGCCCTGGAACACCTCTCCGCCGGACGCACCACGCTGACCATTGCGCACCGGCTCTCCACCGTGGAGAACGCTGACCAGGTGGTGGTACTCGACGTGGGGCGGATCGTGGAACGCGGCACCCCGGCCGAACTGCTGGCTGCGGATGGACCCTTCGCCCGGCTGGCATCGCACAGTGCAGAACGCGAGGACGCACCGGCACGGAGCTGAAGCCCGGATTCTGCTGCCGGCTGGGGATTTTGCTGCCAGTTGGGGAAATCGCTGCCGCGCAAACCGGCAGCAAGCGCCCAAACCGGCAGCAAATGTGCAAAACGGGAGCGAAACCCTGCCTGTCCCGGCCAGTTCCCGGCCCGGCGTTCGATGTCCGGGTCGGCAGGTAGGCTGAAGCCGCCGTATTCAACACATCACTATGGGGGAACCATGAAGAAAACCGTTGCAGCCGTCGCTTTGGCTGTTTTTGCATCCGTAAGCCTGAGCGCCTGCTCGTCCGAACTGAGCACCGAGGACACCTGCGTCGAGCTTCGCACCATCGTCGCCGATTTCCCGGATGAGCAGCCTTCAGACAAGGAACTGGAGGAGATCGGCAACCAGTTCAAGGATCTCGCGAAGGAGAGCTCGAAGACGCTCAAGGACGACGTCGAGACCGCCGGCAGGATCATTTCCGCCGGACCGGACAACGAGATCAGCCCGGAAGACGAAGACGCGATGGACCGCCTCGATGAGTCCTGCGACCTGAGCTCCGTCGAATAGAGCTCACGCACAGCAGCGGCCGGTTCTAACTTCTGCTGCCGGTTCTAACCGGCAGCAGAAGCGCAGCCCGTCAGCCCTGGCAGAGGCAGAACGGGTGCCCGGCCGGGTCCAGGAAGACCCGGAAGCTTTCGCCCGGCTGATAGGGGTGCTTGGTGGCCCCCAGCAGCAGCACGGCAGCTTCGGCCTCGTCCAGGTCATCCACATCCACGTCAATGTGCATCTGCTGCGGAATGTCCTGCTCGGGCCAGACGGGCGCCGTGTAGTTCTCCACCTGCTGGAAGCAGTAGCGCTGGCCGGTGGCGTCGTCGGCGATATCGGTCCAGTCGCCGTCCGGGTCATCCTCGTGCAGGTTCACCTTCCAGTCGAGGAGGGCACCGTAGAAGGTGGCGAGGGCAGCCGCGTCTGGGCAGTCGAGGACAGTGGTGGGGTTGCGTGCAATAGCCATGGCCGGAAGCCTAGGGCCCTTCGCTGCTTTCGGCTAGACCCTCCGTTGCCCCAGTCCGTGATCGGCTGCATGGCGGCACCCATTAAAGACGGCAGGTGCCGCTCCCCTTTTCCGGGAAGCGGCACCTGCCGTTGTCAGCGTGCAGACTAGCCGCGGACGGGCGCCTCGACGTCGTCCGACGCCGGCTGGCCCTCCGCCTGCGGATGGCGGCGTTCCAGGGACGCGCCTTCGACGTCGACGTCAGGCAGGATCTTATCCAGCCACTTCGGCAGCCACCAGGCCTTGTCGCCGGCCAGGTGCATCAGGGCCGGGATCAGCAGCATCCGCACCACAAAGGCATCCACGAGGACGCCGAAGGCCAGGGCAAATCCGATGGGCCGGATCATGGTGCTGTGCGAGAAGATGAAGCCGCCGAAGACGGAGATCATGATGATCGCCGCAGCCGTGACCACGGAGCGGCCGGCCCGGAAGCCCTGCATCACGGCAACACGCGCCGGCGATCCGTGGACGAAGGCCTCGCGCATCCCCGAGCCAAGGAAGAGCATGTAGTCCATGGCCAGGCCGAACAGGATGCCCACCAGGATGGTCGGCAGGAAGTTCAGGACCGGGCCCGGGGTTTCGACGCCGAAGATACCGGCCAGCCAGCCCCACTGGTAGATAGCCACCACACCGCCGATGGCCGCGAAGTAGGACAGGATGAAGCCCAGCGTCGCGATCACCGGAACAAAGATGGACCGGAACACCAGGATCAGGATGAGCAGGGACAGGCCCACCACTACACCGAGGTAGATCGGCAGGGCTTCGGAGAGCTTCTCGGAAATGTCGATGTTGCCGCTGGCGGTACCGGCCACACCCAGCTGCACGTCGCCGTCGTCGGTGCTGATCGGGGACAGGTCGCGCAGCGTGTGCACCAGTTCCTGGGTGGACTCGCTGGTGGGGCCCTCGTCCGGAATCACCTGGAAGGCGACAACGGTGCGGTCCTCGGAGGATCCGATGGGGGCAACGGCCTTTACGGCCTCCTGGTCGAAGAGCGTCCGGGCAATCTCGCCCTGGGTCACCGCCACGTCTTCTTCGCTCGGGTTGCCGGGCAGGTCCGCGACCACCAGCAGTGAGCCGTTCTGGCCCTCCCCGAACTTCTGCGAGACGGCTTCATAGGCCCGGTACTGGGTGGTGTCGTGGGCCTCGGAGGATCCGTCGGGCAGGTTCGTGCGCAGGTCCAGCGCCGGGATGGCGATCACCAGCAGACCGGCGATGGACAGCACCACGGTCAGCACCGCGCGGACGGTGGACATCTGCTTTACCGGGATGGTTTCCGGCTTGCCCGCCGAGGCGGACGCGCCGTGTTCCTTCTCCCGTGCCGCGCGCTCCTTGCGGCTGAGGATCTTCATGCCGGCCAGCTTGAGCAGTGCCGGGGTCAGGGTGGTGGCCACCAGCACGGCGATGGCAACACAGGCCGCACCCACGGTGCCCATCAGGCCCAGGAAGGGAATGCCGGTGATATTCAGCGCCAGCAGGGCAATGAACACGGTGGTTCCGGCGAACACCACGGCGTTGCCGGAGGTACCGTTGGCCAGCGCAATGGATTCAGACAGGCTGTAGCCGGCCTTGAGCTGGCGGCGGTGCCGGTTGACGATGAACAGGGCGTAGTCGATACCCACGGCCAGGCCGAGCATCACGCCGAGGATGGGGGTAACGGACGCCATTTCGACGACGCCGGAGAACGCCAGCGCGCCTGCTGCACCGATGCCCACACCGATGATCGCGGTCACCAGCGGCAGGCCGGCACCGATGAAGGTGCCCAGCATAACCACCAGTACGACGGCGGCAACGGCCAGGCCGACCACCTCGCCCACGCCCAGGATGCTGGGGACCCCTGCGGATACCTCAGCCGAGAAATCCACCTTCACGCCGTCGACCGGCTCGTCCTCAAAGGCCGCTACCAGGGCGTCCTTGGTTTCCTGCTGGACCTCCATCTGGGTCTCGCTGAAGACCACGTTGATCACTGCCGCACTGCCGTCCTCGGACACGGTGCGGATTTCAGTGGCCATCTCCAGCAGGGCAGCACCCTGCTCAGCCTGCACGGCACCGGCTTCCAGCTCGGCGCTCTTCGCGTCGAGCTCGGCACGGCTGGCGTCCAGGGTGGCCTGCTGGGCATCCAGCTGGGCCAGCATTTCCGCGGGGGCGCCGGCCGCTTCGGCCTGCTGCCGGGCGGCGTCGAGCTGGGCCTGGCCGCCCTCAAGCTGGGCACGGCCCTGCTCGATCTGCGTGCGGCCGGCCTCGACCTGCGCCTGACCCTCCTGCAGCTGCTGGGCCTGGGCGGCGCGGTCTGATTCGGTGGCGAACGGGTCGACGACGGTTTCGACGCCGTCGACATCGGACGCATCGGCTATAACGGCCGAAATGTCCTGCTTCTGTTCATCGGTAAAGGCGGACCCGTCTTCGGTCTGGACCACTACCGATCCGGTACCGCCGGAGGCCTGGGGGAGTTTGTCCTGCAGGTGGTTGGTGACCTGCGTGGTGGGCGTGTCCGGGATGGAGAAGCCGGTGGCGAGCGTGCCGCCGAAGAGCATAAAAGCCGCTCCGGCCAGCACAAGCACTCCGAGCCAGGCCGCGAGCACGGTTTTCGCACGGCGGGCGGCCGCGGCTCCGAGGCGGTAGAGGAATTCAGCCATTTTGAGGGTCTGTCCTTTTATGGGGATGGGTGGGAATCTACGGGTGGAGTGAATCGGGGGTGGGACGGGAGCCGGGTCCGGCGGCAAAGCCGAACCGCACTTTTTCAAGGAGCGCATCCAGCAGTTCCGCCCAGACGCGGCGTGACTCGGGGGTGTCGACGGCGCCGGTGGCGCAGTGCCAGTGGTGGTACAGCACCCCCAGTCCGCTGGTCATGGCGCTCACCAGCAGGTGCACGCCGAGCTTGTCCGCATCCGGATAGCGGTGCAGTAAGGCAGCCGAGAGCCGTTCGTTCAGCTCGGTGAACGCGCGCAAGGCGATGGGATGCGCCTGGGTCTGGGCAGGCGGCGGAATGGGTCCGCCGCCGAGCAGCCGGGTCAGATAGGCCATGGGCGCCACCAAATCCGCGGTGCGGAATGTTTCGGCTATCTCATCCAGCATGCCCGGCCGTCCGGTGTCGGAGCGGGGGACGGCGATCAGGCTCTCCACCGCGGCGCTGAGGACGTCGCTGCAGACCTCGGACACGATGTCACGGACGGAGGCGAAATGGTTGAAGACCGTGCGGCGGGAAACGTCGGCGCGCTGCGCCAACTCGTCCACCGTAAAATCGGTGGTCTGCCGCTCATGCATGAGCGCCGCCGCGGCGGCCACGATGGCCTGCCGGTGACGGTCCTTGAGCGCCTTGCGGCGGTCTTCCGCCGGAACACTGGTCAGCATGTTTCTACACTACGTGCACGGTTGCACTGGGTGCAAACGATGCCCTGAAGCGCCGCATTCCCGCCCGCCCTCCCCAAACGGGACGGCGCCCTGTTCCATTAACAGTGCGGCAAACGGAGCCAGGGCGAGCGGCCGGGCGGCAACCGCGGAAGCCGGAAGCCAACAGGTGGAGCGGGAGTGCCATGAGCAGCAGACTGACACCGGGGACACTCCGGATATCCTCTTCCGGGCCCGGAAACCGGAGCGGGAACCGGATCCGGCAGGCGACGGCCGTCCGGGGCTGACGCGTTATGCAGCCGGACATTTTCGGCCCGGAGCTGGTCCTGATCCTGGGCATCAGCGTCCTGGCCTGTTATCTGGCTTCTGGCCGGCTCCGTACGCCGGCACCCATCCTGCTGCTGTGCGCCGGGGTCCTGCTTGGTTTCGTCCCGGCCCTGCGCGCGGTGCAGCTGCCGCCGGAAGCCGTCCTGCTCCTGTTCCTCCCGGCGCTTCTGTACTGGGAGGCGCTGACCACCTCGCTTCGGATGATCCGGCGGAACCTGCGCGGCATCGTGCTGATGAGCACGGCGCTGGTGGTGCTCACGGCCGCCGCCGTCGCCGTAGTCGGCCATGCGCTGGGACTGCCGTGGGGTGCCGCATGGGTGCTGGGGGCGGCCATCGCCCCGACGGACGCCACCGCTGTGGCCTCCATGGCCCGGGCACTGCCGCACCGCGACGTGACGCTGCTGCGGGCCGAGTCCCTGATCAATGACGGCACCGCCCTCGTAGTTTACGGCGTTGCCGTGACCATCACCGTGGGCGGGGGCGGCCTGTCCGGACTGGAGATTTCCGGCCTGTTCCTGCTGGCCTACACCGGCGGAGCGGCCGCCGGGCTGCTGAGTGCCTGGCTTGGCGTGGTCCTGCGCCGTTATGTGCAGGACCCGGTGCTGGGCAACGTGGTCACGGTCCTTACCCCGTTTACCGCCTTTGTGCTGGGCGAACTTGTCCATGCCTCCGGGGTGCTGGCCGTTGTGGTGTGCGGGCTGGCAATGTCCCAGCTCGCCTCCCGCGTTATGCGGGCGGAAACCCGCCAGCGGTCCGAGGCCTTCTGGTCACTGTCGACCTTCATGCTCAACGGATCCCTGTTTGTCCTGGTGGGTCTGGAACTCCAGGACACCATCCGGCATCTGCGGAACACCGAGGAGCTGACCCGCGGGCTGGTAGCCGTGGCCGTGGTGGCCTTAATGCTCGTAGCAGTGCGGCTGGCTTTCATTTTCACCTCCACTTACCTGATCCGCTTGGTGGACCGGCGGCCCTCGCAACGCCTGCGGCGGGTGAGTGACCGGTCCCGGGTGGTGAACGGCCTGGCGGGTTTCCGCGGCGCTGTGTCCCTCGCAGCAGTGCTCGCCACACCCGCCGCGGTGGCCTCCGGGGAGCCTTTCCCTGACCGGAACCTGATCATCTTCATAGCCGCCGGCGTGATTGTAGTGACCCTGGTGGTGCAGGGTCCGCTACTGCCGGTTGTTGCCCGCTGGGCACACCTGCCCGAAGACCGGCACATCCGGGACAGCGAGCGCCGGCTGGCGGATATCACCATTACATCCGATGCCCTGACGTCCTTGCAGCAGGTGGCCAGGCAGCTGGACACGGACCAGGAGGTGGTGGATGTGCTCCGGCGGGAATATGAGGGCCGGTTGCACGAGGTGCGGGGCCCGGGCCAACAGGACCCGGCCGTACGCCACCGGCAGCAGTACCGGGACCTGCATCTGGCACTGCTGGCGCGAAAGCGTGCCAGCCTGCTGCGGCTAAGGGACGAGCACCGCATCGACGACGCGGTGCTGCGCGAAATCCAATACGAACTGGACCTCGAGGAAGTACGGCTCAACCCGCCCGCCGCCCCGGAATAACCGGCACGTGCCCCGGAGGCGCGGGCCCGGCCGCCTAGTAGCGGCCGCCCTCCGGCTGCGGCGCGGTGTCCAGCATGGCCAGGTCCTCGTCGCTGAGCACCAGCTCCCCTGCCGCGACGTTCTCCCGCAGGAACTTGGGGGTTTTGGTACCCGGGATCGGAATGACCCGCCGGCCTTGGGCCACCACCCACGCCAGTGCCACCTGGGCCGGCGTCGCGCCCACCCGTTCCGCGACGTCGCGCACCCGCTGCACTATGGCCAGGTTCGCCTTGATGTTTTCCTGCTGGAAGCGCGGGAGCCGCCGGCGCATATCATCTGCCGGGAGCTGGTCAAAGGAGGTGAACCGGCCGGTCAGGAAACCGCGGCCCAGCGGCGAGAAGGGCAGGAACGCCATTCCGTGCTCCTCGCAGTAGGGCACGACGTCGGCCATCCGGTCACGCGTCCACAGTGAGAGTTCGGACTGCACCGCCGTCACCGGATGAACCGCCTGGGCCCGCCCGATCTCTTCCACGGTGGCCTCCGACAGGCCGATGGCCCGGGCTTTGCCGTCCTGAACCGTGGCGGCCATGGCAGCCCAGGATTCCTCCAGCGGAACGTCCGGATCCACACGGTGCAGAATGTACAGGTCCACGTGGTCGGTGCCCAGCCGGCGCAGGCTGCCGTCGATGGATTTACGGATATGCTCCGGGCTGCCGTTTTTCACCAGCCCGGGCATGGTTCCGGCGGCCGGAGCCGCATTGCTGACTTCCAGGCCCACCTTGGTGGAAAGCACCACACGTTCCCGGTAGCCGTCTTTCAAGGCCCTCCCCACCAACTCCTCATTGGTGTACGGCCCGTACACGTCAGCGGTGTCCACCAAAGTGACGCCCAGCTCCACCGCACCGCGGATCACCGAGACGGACGTGTCCTCATCCCGTTCACTGTCCATGTCATAGGCGTAGCTCATACCCATGCAGCCCAGGCCGATGACGCCCACCTCGGGGCCGTTGGTTCCCAGAGTGGTCGTGCGCATAAGGGTTTCCTCCTACTTATCCGTTTATCCGTGCAGGTTGACTTCAAGGAGTCCGTCCCGGACCCGGGTGGCGAAGCTCGGCTGCGGAGCCGTGGCCGGGCCGTGCACCACTTCGCCGGACTGCACGGCAAAGGTGCTGCCGTGCCAGGGGCAGACCACGCAGAGCTGGCCCTTTTCCTGGCGCAGTTCCCCCTCGTGCAGCGGTCCGCCCAGGTGGCTGCAGGTGTCCGCCAGCACGGAGATGGCCCCGTCCGCCGCGCCGTCGGTCCGCTTGAGCACCATCAGGCCCACCTCGCCGAGCATCGCCCGCTGTGGAATCCCTGACGCGAAGGAATCCACCGGCCCCAGCGAATGCCAGCCGGAGGGAACCTCCTCGGGCAGGTCCTCGTTGCGGTTCACGCCGGCGCCCTGCCGGTAGGACAGGTGCCCGCCGAGGAATCCGCCGGCCATGCTTACCGTCAGGCCGGCGAAGCCCAGCACCCGCCCCACCCCCTGGCTCCCCCGGCCGCGGGCAAGCCAGGAAGCGGCGTAAAGCACCACGGCCATCGCGTTGGATGCCTGGTGGACTATTCCGGTCCGCTGCTGCTCGGTGTCCAGCTGGGAGAAATCCGCTGCCCCGGCGAGGGCGGTAGGCGCCGCGGAGAGTACTCCCACTCCCACCAGCGTGCGGGCCGCACGTTCATTGCCGGGCAGCACATCCAGCGCTGCGGCGGACACCCAGGCCCCCAGTGGAACCACGATCATCAGCGGATGCAGCGGATGGCCCAGCGGCACGCCGTGCAGCAGGTCCCGTACGGGAACGGGAAGGACGGTGCGTACCGTCCGTGCCACCCACGTGGCGGCCGGGTCCAGCCAGCCGGCATGCTCCAGCTTGTCGGCAACGGTAACAACGGGCAGTCGGCGCATGGCTTCTCCTGGGCATGGTGTGGACAACAACGGCGCAGGGACACAGGGTAGGTGCCCGGCGGTGGCGGCGCCACCGAAACGGGGCCCGGGGCCGCTCAGAGCGCCTTGCCCGGGTTGAGGATGCCCAGTGGATCCAGCGCCGTGCGGATGGTGTTCATGACCTCCAGCGAGGTTCCGCCCAGTTCCTCTTCCAGCCAGTCCCGCTTGAGCAGCCCGACGCCGTGCTCCCCGGTCAGGGTTCCGCCCAGCCGGTGCGCCAGGTGGAACATCTCGCCCAGGGCAACCTTGGCCGGGCCGGTGGTCACGGAATCCTCCGGATCCATCACGATCATCGGATGCAGGTTGCCGTCCGAGGCGTGCGCAATGGTGAAGATCCGCACCCCGGTCCGGGCCGAGATGTCCTGCAGCCCGCTGACCACTTCGGCCAGCTTCCCCCGCGGCACCCCGATGTCTCCGATGGAGACCCGTCCCAGCTTCTCCAAAGACGGGATCGCTTCCCGGCGGGCGGTAAGCAGCGCGGCGGCATGCTCGTCATCGACCGCCTTTTCACAGCTGCCCAGCGGCGAGACGACATCCATCACCACGTCCTGCTCCAGGAAGGCGCCGTACCCGTCCGTCTGCACCAGCAGGAACGCCCCGCCCTTGGAGCGGTAATCGGTGCCCATCGCCATATCCACTGCTTCCAGCGTGGGTCCGTCCATCAGCTCCATGACCGAGGGCTGGATGCGGGCGGCGACGACGGCGGAGGCGGCCCTTGCGGCGGCAGTCACGTCCGGGAAGAACGCCGCCACCGTGGCGGTGTGCACCGGCAGCGGGCGCAGCCGCAGGGTTGCTTCCACCACCACGCCGAGGGTGCCTTCGGAGCCGATCATCAAGGCGTTGAGGTCGTAGCCGCTGACCCCCTTGATGGTTTCCCGGCCGGTGCGCAGCTCGCGCCCGTCCGCCAGGATCACGCGCAGGGCCAGCACCGATTCCCGGGTGACGCCGTACTTGGCGCAGCGCATGCCGCCGGCGTTGGTGGCAATGTTCCCGCCGATGCTGCAGATGGCGGTGCTGGCCGGGTCCGGGGCGTAGAAGAGTCCGTATTCCGCGGCGGCGGCATTCAGGTCCGCATTCAGGACGCCGGGTTCCACCACCGCCAGCTGCTCTTCCGGGTCAATCCGCAGGATGCGGTTCATGCCGGAGACGTCCAGCACCAGTTCTCCTGCCCGGGAGGAGGACGCCGCCGCCAGTCCCGTACCGGCGCCGCGCGGGACCACGGGGATGCGGTGCCGGCTGGCCAGCTGCAGGGTGGTCACGACGTCGTCGACCGTGCGGGCGGACACCACACCGTCGGGCAGGGACTCGGGCACAAAACCCGAACGGTCGGTACTGACCCGCTGCCGGTCCGATTCCAGAAGGGACACAGAGGGGAAGCTGCCGAGGACGGTACTGGCGGAGCGGACAGCGGTGTCGCCCAGCTCCGGGTCGAGGGAGTGCGTGCTCACGGGGATATCTCCTTATAGTGTTCGGCGCGCGGGGCGCCTCGCGGGCGGGCCGGAAAGGGTCAGGGCACCATCCAGCCCAGGATCGAGGTGGACTGCAGCCAGATCAGAAGCGTGATGAACGCGAGCAGGCCCAGACTCCAGCCGATGAGTTTGCGCAGCAGGGTGGACTCGGCACCATCCAGCCCCACGGCTGCCGACGCGATGGCCAGGTTCTGCAGCGAGAGCATCTTGCCCATCACACCCGCGGAGGAGTTCGCCGCCGCCATCAGCGTCGGCGACAGGCCGGTCTCATTGGCGGCAGCCACCTGCAGGGCACCGAACAGCGAGTTGGACGAGGTGTCCGAGCCGGTCAGTGCCACTCCGATCCAGCCCAGCAGCGGTGAGAGCAGGGCAAAGAAGCCGCCGGCCGAGGCCAGGGCGACGCCGAGTGTGGTCGTTTGGCCGGACAGGTTCATCACGAAGGACAACGCCAGCACCGCACAGACGGTCAGGATGGTCCAGCGCAGCTGCATCAGGGTCTGGCCGTAGACCTGCACGCCCCGGCGGGGAGCAATCCGGTACAGGACCATGGTGATTATGCCGGAGAAAAGCAGCAGGGTGCCGGTGGCCCGGATGTGGTCGAAACGCAGGGTCTGCGCGGCCACCGGCTTGCCGTTGGAACCGGTGACGTCCAGCCCGGGCCAGGAGAAGGTGGTGCTGCCGATACTCGTCAGCCAGGTCTTGATCCCGGGGACCTGGGCAAGGGAGAACACCGCAATGATGACCAGGTACGGCGCGACGGCCATCCAGACATCGTGGCCCGGGGGCCGTCCGGTGCCGTGGCCGGTTTCAGCTCCGCCTCCCGTATCCCCGGAGCCACGGGACGGAGTGTCCGCGGCGAGGCTCCCGCCGTCGCCGACGGCGGTTGCTCCTCCGGCAGCGCGAGTGTCCCCGCGTCCGGGGCCGGTCAGGGTGTCCGTGCCGGCGGCTTCGGCCTGGGGCACCTGCTCCCCCGCCTTCTCTGCCTCGCGGGTTTCCCCGGTCATGCCGATGATTTCCGCAGGCTGCCAGACCCGCAGCATCAGCAGCACCACCACCACCGTCACTACGGCCGCCACCACATCGGTGAGTTCGACAATAAAGAAGTTCGAGGCGACAAACTGCGACAGGCCGAACGCCGCTCCGGCCACCAGCGCCACCGGCCAGGTCTGCCGCACCCCGCGTTTGCCGTCCACCAGGAAGACCAGGATCAGCGGCACCACCAGGGCGATAAAGGGAGTCTGCCGGCCGGTCATGGCGGACAGTTCCTGCAGCGGGATACCGGTGACGCCGTTCAGGGCAATGATGGGTGCGGCCATGGCACCGAAGGCCACGGGTGCGGTGTTGGCCAGCAGGGCGACGACGGCGGATTTCAAGGGCTTCATGCCTGCCGCCATAAGCATGGCCGCGGCGATGGCGACCGGCGCGCCGAAGCCGGCCAGGGATTCCAGCAGGGCGCCGAAGCAGAAGGCGATCAGGATCGACAGGATGCGCAGGTCATCGGAAATGGAACGGATGGTGCGGCCCAGGACTTCGAACCAGGGCGTGGCGACCGTCAGTTTGTAGATCCATAGCGCGTTGATGAGGATCCACAGGATCGGGAAGATGGCATAAAACGCGCCCAGCCCGGTGGCGGAGAGAACCTGCCCCACCGGCATCTGCCAGCCGACAATGGCCAGGATGATGGACAGGGCCAGGCTGATCAGGGCAGCTTGGTAGGCCTTCATCCGGAAAACGCCCAGCAGGACAAACAGGATCAGCAGCGGCAGTGCTGCCAGGATGGCGGAAACGGCAAGCGATCCGGCGATGGGCTCGAGCGGTTGTTGAAATGCGGCTACCTGCGTCTTCACAAAAACTCCCTTGTTTTTGTTTCCACACCATTTGGTCTTTCGCCGTTCCGGTTTCCGCTTTTTCATCCGGGAAACAATCGCGGTGGAGGATGGGTCCGACACTAGGCCCGGGCCACCGGCAGGGTCAACGGTTCACGCAGGTGCGGGGCCGGACGGGGAGTCGGAAAAGGGGCGGGCCTGCCGCAGGGAGACTGGCTGAAACGCAGCAGCCGCCGGGACTCCCGTCCGTGAAGGGCGGGGTCCCGGCGGCTGTCGGCAGGGTGCGCAGGCGGTCCGGGCCAGGCGCGGACCGGCCCGTCGGTGACTAGGCGCGGGCGGCGGGAGCGTCCCGGCGGTCGCGGGTCAGGGCCAGGCCGGAACCGATCATGGCGATGGCCAGGACGGCGTGCAGCCAGTTGTCCGCGGTGTTCAGCGGAACAAAGTTGGCGGAGGAATCGTGGCCGATGAACAGTCCGTAGAGCAGGAGCAGGGCGTAAACCACGCCGCCCCAGATCAGGTAGTTGCGGGCCGCCGAAACGGTGCGGGCGAAAGCGATGCCGGCAATACCAAAGAGCAGGTGGACGATGTTATGCAGGGCCGAGACCTGGAAGATTCCCAGCAGGTGCGCGTCCGAGTGGTGGCCGGCGAAGGACAGATCCTCGTAATTGGTGGTGATTCCCGGGATAAAGCCCATCACTCCCACCAGCAGGAAAACCACGCCAAAGGCCAGGGCCGCCTTCTGGACATTGGTGCGTCGGGACGTGGTGACAGTGTTGCCGTGGTTCGACATTGCGTATACCTATCCTTCGTTATTTGTCTCCACCCCGCTGGAATTCAGCAGGGATAATCTAGAAACATAATAAGCATACTTATTATCGATTAACCAAATAGCGCCCGCCAACCTCCGGGGGCGCGAACCTACTGGCGGGGATCAGGGTTGCGTGGTTCTTCGCTGCCCATGTCCGCTGCCCCGAAGAGCTTCTCAGCCGGCGAATCGGTTCCCTGGTTGGCCCGGGCCATCAGTTCCGGGTGGTGCAGGTCCAGCGCGGGCCGTTCCGAACGGATCCGCGGCAGGGACGTGAAGTTGTGGCGCGGCGGCGGGCAGGACGTGGCCCACTCGAGGGAACCGCCGAACCCCCACGGATCATCCACTTCAACCTTCTTGCCGTGGCGCCAGGTGATGTACACGTTCCAGAAGAACGGGATCATGGATACCGCCAGGATGAACGAACCGATGGTCGAGAGCTGGTTCATGCCGGTGAAATTGTCTTCCACCAGATAGTCCGCATAACGCCGCGGCATACCCAGAACGCCCAGCCAGTGCTGGATGAGGAAGGTGGTGTGGAAGCCCAGGAACAGCAGCCAGAAATGCAGTTTTCCCAGCCGCTCGTTGAGCATTTTCCCGGTCCACTTGGGCCACCAGAAATAGAAACCGGCGAACATTGCGAACACCACCGTGCCGAACACCACGTAATGGAAGTGCGCGACCACGAAGTAGGTGTCGGAAACGTGGAAGTCCAGCGGCGGGGAGGACAGGATGATGCCGGTCAGGCCGCCGAACAGGAAGGTGATCAGGAAGCCGAGGCTCCACAGCATGGGGGTTTCGAACGTGAGCGATCCGCGCCACATGGTGCCGATCCAGTTGAAGAACTTTACCCCGGTAGGCACCGCGATCAGCATCGTCATAAAAGCGAAGAAGGGCAGCATCACCGCACCGGTCACGTACATGTGGTGCGCCCAGACGGTCACGGACAAGGCGGCGATGGCAATGGTGGCAAAGACCAGCCCCTTGTAACCGAAGATCGGCTTGCGACTGAAGACCGGGAAGATCTCGGACACGATGCCGAAGAACGGCAGCGCGATGATGTACACCTCGGGATGGCCGAAGAACCAAAACAGGTGCTGCCAGAGGATGGACCCGCCGCGTTCCGGGTTGTAGATTTCCGCCCCGAACCGCCGGTCTGCACCCAACGCAAACAGCGCGGCCGCCAGGGGCGGGAACGCCATCAGCACCAGGATCGAAGTGACGAGTGTGTTCCAGGTGAAGATCGGCATGCGCCACATGGTCATGCCGGGAGCACGCAGACAGATGATGGTGGTGATGAAGTTTACCGAGCCCAGGATGGTCCCGAAGCCCGACAGCCCCAGCCCGAAGACCCACAGATCCCCGCCAAGGCCGGGGCTGAACGTGACATTAGAAAGCGGCGTGTAGGCAAACCACCCAAAGGACGCGGGACCCTGGGGCAGCAGGAAACCCAACATGGCGATGCTGGATCCAAAAAGGAAGAACCAGAAGGCCAGGGCATTCAACCGTGGGAAAGCCACGTCCGGTGCCCCGATCTGCAGGGGCATCATCACATTGGCAAACCCTGCAAAGAGCGGGGTGGCAAACATCAGCAGCATCGCGGTTCCGTGCATGGTGAACAGCTGGTTGTACTGCTCCCTGGTCTGCAGGATCTGCATCCCGGGCTCGAACAACTCCGCGCGGATGAGCAACGCCATCACACCGGCCAGGATGAAGAAGATGAAGGATGCGATCAGGTACATGAACCCGATGGTTTTATGGTCGGTGGAGGTGATCCAGCTGACGACTATCCGTCCCTTGGACACCGGTACCACCCGGGGTGCAACGAAGGTTCCATCCGGTTCCGCGGTGTACTTCACTGTCGACATGGAATGATCCCGATCCGCCGTTGGTGCACTGCCGAGCACTTCGTTTCGCACTTCATAACCGCCGAGACTGTGTGCTTGGTATCGTAGGGCGGCGCCGCAGCACCCGCCAGACCCCGACGCCAATCCGCGGATGTCCGCCGCGAACCGCCGCGGGAGCGGGAGCCGGCCCGCCGGTTCGGGCAACCGGTGCGGCGGGGACGGAACGCAAGGCAGAATCTAGGGATGGACTCCAGTACCCGCCCTGCCACTGATAACGAAACCGGCCTCCCGCGCACCGCGGTCATCACCGGCGCAGGCTCCGGAATCGGCCGCGCCACCGCCCGGGCATTCCTGGCCGCCGGGTTTTCAGTGGTGCTGGCAGGCCGGCACGAAGCGGAACTGCAGGAGACCGCCGGCGGCCACCCGGCGGCGCTCGTAGTGCCGGCCGACGTTACGGTGCCCGACGACGTCGAGCGGCTTTTCGCCGTTACCGCCGGCACCTTCGGCCGGGTGGACGTGCTGTTCAACAACGCCGGGACGTTCGGGCCCACCGGCAGCATTGACGAGCTGACCCTGGAGGACTGGAACCGGACCCTGGCGGTCAACGTCACCGGCACCATGCTCTGTACGGCGGCGGCGGTGCGGCACATGAAAGCGCAGCAGCCCCAGGGCGGCCGGATCATCAACAACGGCTCCATCTCCGCGCACACGCCCCGGCCCTGCTCAGCCGCCTACACGGCCACCAAACACGCCGTGACAGGGCTGACCAAGTCCGTGGACCTGGACGGGCGGCCCTTCGGCATCACCTGCGGGCAGATCGACATCGGCAATGCCGCCACGGAGCTGCTCAGCGGGATCGGCGGCGGCCAGGGCGCGCTGCAGGCGAACGGGACCCGGGCGCAGGAGCCCGCCTTCCCGGCAGAGGAAGCCGCCGCGGCGGTGCTGTTCATGGCGTCCGCGCCAGCGTCGGCCAACGTCCGCTCGCTGGTGGTCACCGCCGCCGGCATGCCTTTCGGCGGGCGGGGTTAGGGACAGTTTGACGCCGCGCGCCACTAAGTCCACTCCCGGTGGGCAGCTATATGCTGGCGGCCATGGGGATGAAAGACACCGGGCCCGGGTACTGGCGGGCCACACCGAACAAGCTTGAACTTTTCCAGCGGAATCCCAGCGAACCGGCACCGCCGTTCCGTCTCAGCTGGGGTTGGGTGGCGCTGTGGACCTTCCTCCTGTTGCTGGGCGGGTTCATGGCCTATGACGGGTTGCACTCCCTGCAGACGGGAAAGCCCGTGAGGCGCGATGAGGGGGCGACCACCGCGGCACTCGCCCTCCTCCTCGGACTCTTCCTCGTATCCGTCCCCTTCTGGCACTTTCCACTGGTGCGGAAGGATTGGGGAAAGCTGCATCCCCGGATGACCGTCACCGACGCCGGCGTGGAGTTCCATGTGATGACGAGACCGCACTCGCTGGGTTGGGAAAACTTCCGGGGGTTCCGGGTGGAGCGTGTCCGCAGCCGGGAGGAGTTGGTTGCGGACCTGACTTCGCCGTACCCCAATCCGCATAAGGAGGGGCCTGCGCAGACCATGTCGATCCCCGGCATCTCCTGCCTTGAACCGCACAGCACGGCCTTTGTCCTCAACCGCCTGCTGTCCCGCCCGGACTACCGCAGGGAGCTGGGCTTGCCCCGCTTGGAGGCGGAAATCAACGCCCTGGCGGCCAACGCGGCTCCGGCGAAAAGCTAAAGCCGATCCGGGAGGCTCAGCCCTTCCGCGCCTTCCGGGTTTCCTTCGCGCTGGCCTTCTGCAGCGCATCCACCAGTTCGTCCTTTGTCATTGTGGAGCGCCCGGAAATGTCCAGCTTGGACGCGAGGCCATACAGGTGCTCCTTGGTGGCGTTGGCATCCACGCCGCCAGCGGTCTTTTGGGACGAATTGCGGCCCCCTTCGGCTGCCCGGGCATCGGACGGGCCGTTCTCCGCCTTTTCCTCCCAGTGGTCCCCCACCTTTTCGTGGGTGTGCTTCAGGGCGGCGTAGGCCGTGCGGGCGGCCCGCTCGCCGTCGTTGTACTCCTCCATGGCGGAGTCGTACGTCTTGGCGAAGGTGTCCTGCGCTTTCTTGTCCGAGCGCTGCAGGGTGGAGGGCAGCTCATCCTTGATCGGCGAACCGTTTTTCGCTGTCTTAGGCATTGTCGGCCTCCTCACCTGCTTCCGGGCCGCCTGCGGCGGTGCCGGCAGTGTCATTCGGGTCCATGGCGGCCAGGACGTCGTCCGGATCCGTTTCGTCGGGCATGGGTTCGGGCTGGCGCCATTCCTCCACATGGTCGGGGAAGGTGTTTTTGGTCAGCCCCGACGTTTCCGTCTTCATTTCCTCGTCGAGCCGGCGCCCGTGGGTGCTGTTGCCGCGTTCCGCCATGACGTTCTTCCTTCCGGCAGTCGATACTAAGCGTACTTACTGTCTACCATCGGGGCGTCGCGGGCTCAACCCGTTACGGTCGCGGGATCAGCACTCCACCACGTTCACGGCCAGACCGCCAAGTGCCGTTTCCTTGTACTTCGAGCTCATGTCCCGGCCGGTCTCGCGCATGGTCACGATGACCTCGTCCAGGGACACCCGGTGCTCGCCATCGCCCCAGAGCGCCATCTTCGCGGCGTTGACCGCCTTCGCGGCGCCAATGGCGTTGCGTTCGATGCAGGGCACCTGGACCAGCCCGCCGATGGGATCGCAGGTGAGGCCCAGGTTGTGTTCCATGGCAATCTCGGCGGCGTTTTCCACCTGCTCCGGCGTGCCGCCCAGGATCTCGGCGAGCCCGGCGGCAGCCATCGACGACGCCGATCCCACCTCACCCTGGCAACCCACCTCGGCGCCGGAAATGGATGCCTGTTCCTTGTACAGCACACCCACGGCACCGGCAGCGAGCAGGAAGCGGACCACGACGTCGTCGCGCTGCTCCGGTGTGGCGCGGTCCATCCCCGGCCCGTAGTGGGTGGCGTAGAACATGACCGCAGGGATGATGCCGGCGGCGCCGTTGGTGGGGGCGGTGACCACCCGTCCGCCCGAAGCATTCTCCTCATTGACGGCCAGCGCCACCAGGTTGACCCACTCCTGCCAGAACTTCGGATCCCGGTCGGGGTCCTCGGCGCGCAGGCGGGTGTGCCAGCCGGGTGCGCGGCGGCGGACCTTCAGGCCGCCGGGCAGCAGGCCGGTGCGGCGGATGGCGGAGTTCTTGCACTCCTCCATCACATCGCGGATGTGCAGCAGACCCTCCCGAATCTCCGCCTCGGGGCGGGAGGCGCACTCGTTGGCCAGCATGATGTCGCTGATGCCCAGGCCGGTCCGGGTGCAGTGCTGCAGCAGTTCGGCAGCGGTGCGGAACGGATACGGCAGCTCGGACTTGCTGGCCTCCAGTTCCATGGCATCCGCGCGTTCCTCACCCTCGCGGACAATGAAGCCGCCGCCCACGGAGAAGAAGGTTGCCTCCCGGATGACGGTGCCGTCGACATCCAGTGCGGCGAATTTCATGCCGTTGGTGTGCCGGGGCAGGACGGTCAGCGGGTGCAGCACAATGTCCGCCTCGCCGTATTCCAGCGGGCGGGCGACGGCGCCGGGCACCTGGGCGCACAGCTGCAGTTTGCGGCTGGCCTGGATGTCCGCCAGCCGTTCCTCCACCTGCTCGGGCAGGATCAGTTCAGGCGCGAAACCTTCCAGTCCCAGCAGTACTGCGGTCATGGTGCCGTGGCCGCGGCCGGTCGCCGCGAGGGACCCGTAGAGGTCCACGCGGAGTCCGGCCACGGCAGCCAGGCTGCCGGCGTCGACCAGTTCTTCCGCGAACACGGCGGCGGCACGCATCGGGCCCACGGTATGCGAGCTCGAGGGGCCGATGCCCACGGTGAACAGATCAAAAACGCCAACAGCCAAAGTAATGCTTCCTAACGGTGGGCCGCAGCGGGTGCCGCGGAAAGATCCGCGACCTCCGGGTACAGCGGGTGGGATGCGGCCAGGGCGGACACCCTGTCACGCAGCGGTGCCAGGTCCTGCTCCGGTCCGGCTATCAGCGCAGAGGCAATGATGTCCGCGACTTCCCGGAACGCGTCCTCGCCGAAGCCGCGCGTGGCCAGGGCCGGGGTGCCGATCCGCAGGCCGGAGGTGACCATGGGCGGGCGCGGGTCGAAGGGAACGGCGTTGCGGTTCACGGTGATGTCGATCTGCGCCAGCCGGTCTTCGGCTTCCTGCCCGTTGAGCTCGGCGTTGCGCAGGTCCACGAGCACCAGATGCACGTCGGTTCCGCCCGAGACCACCGAAATGCCGGCCGCGGCGACGTCGTCGGCCAGCAGGCGCTCAGCGAGGATCCGCGCTCCGGCCAGCGTGCGCTGCTGCCGTTCGCGGAACTCCGGGGTGGCGGCGATCTTGAATGCCGTGGCCTTGCCGGCGATCACGTGTTCCAGCGGACCGCCCTGCTGTCCGGGGAACACGGCCGAGTTGATCTTCTTGGCGATGTCGGCGTCGTTGGAGAGGATGATGCCGCCGCGCGGACCGGCCAGGGTCTTGTGCGTGGTGGTGGTGACCACGTGAGCGTGCGGGACCGGGCTGGGATGCAGCCCTGCGGCCACCAGTCCGGCGAAGTGCGCCATGTCCACCATCAGGTAGGCACCCACCTCGTCAGCGATGCGGCGGAATTCGGCGAAGTCCAGCTGGCGGGCGTACGCGGACCAGCCGGCCACAATCAGCTTCGGCCGATGTTCGCGGGCCAGCCGCTCGACGTCGCCCATGTTCACGGTGTGGGTCTTTTCGTCCACGCCGTAGGGGACGATGTTGTACAGCCGGCCGGAGAAGTTGATCTTCATGCCGTGCGTGAGGTGGCCGCCGTCAGCCAGGGAAAGCCCCAGCACGGTGTCGCCCGGCCGGATCAGGGCATGCATCACCGAAGCGTTGGCCTGCGCGCCGGAGTGCGGCTGCACATTGGCGAAGCCCGCACCGAAGAGGTCCTTGGCACGGTCGATGGCCAGCTGCTCGATGACATCCACGTACTCGCAGCCGCCGTAGTAACGGCGTCCCGGGTAACCCTCGGCGTACTTGTTGGTCAGCACGGAGCCCTGGGCTTCCATGATGGCCACGGCTGTGTGGTTCTCCGAGGCGATCATCTCCAGGCCCTGCTGCTGGCGGCGCCGCTCGTTGTCGATCTGCTCGGCTACCTCCGGATCAACCTCCGCGAGGGACGAGTTGAGGAAATCGCTCACAGGTCGCCGCCGTTCTTCTCGGCGTACTCCTCGGCGCTGAGCAGCTCACCCTCGGCGGTGGCGTTAACCGTGAACAGCCAGCCGGCACCGTACGGGTCCTCGTTCAGCAGCGCCGGGTTGTCGATGGCTTCCTGGTTGATCTCCACAATTTCGCCCGAAACCGGCGCGTAGAGGTCCGACACGGACTTCGTGGACTCAACCTCGCCGCAGGTTTCGCCGGCAGTGACCGTGTCGCCGACAGCGGGCAGGTCAACGTAGACGACGTCTCCCAGGGCGTCCGCGGCCACGGCGGAAATGCCGACGCGGACCGGGCTGGAGGAGTCCACCCACTCGTGCTCGGCGGAGTAACGGAGTCCTGCGTTTACTTTGCTCATCTGTTTGCCTTTCGAAGCTTTTTGTCGGGCTGTTCGTTAGTCCAAAGTCTAGGCCGGGGCGCCGAAAGCGCGGCATTCTGCCGCCCTTAGCGTTCGAGATCCTGCCCTCCTCCTCGCAAGCTCGGAGAGGGAACCCTGGATCTGTCACTGCCTCGCTCGTTCCTCGCTCGGCGATGCGGGCTACACAGAATGCCCCGCGTCCGACGCGTTCGTCCCGCCTTACTATGCTCACACCCACGTACCCACATGAGACGCTCGCAGGAAGGTGACCGACAGCGAACCCTCCGGCGCCGCCGTCACAAGAATCTTTTGTTTTTTCGTTTTACCGCTGCCCGCGCCGGTAGAACGGAAGGTCGACCACCGTGAACTGCTCGGACTTGCCGCGGAGGTCGACGTCGAGGAGGGTGCCGGGGGCTGAATGGGCGGCATCCACGTAAGCCAGGGCGATCGGGAAGCCGAGGGTGGGGCTGGGAGCGCCCGAGGTGACTTCACCGATGACGGCGCCGTCCTTCAAAACCGGGTAGTGTGACCGGGCTGAACGGCGGCCGGAGCCCTTGAGGCCGACGAGTTTCCGGGAGGGACCGGCTTCCTTGCGGGCGGCCAGGGCCTCACGGCCCACAAAATCGCCCTCCTTGGACAGGGCGACGACGGATCCCAGGCCGGCGGCGTAGGGGTCCGTATCCAGGGTCAGTTCGTTGCCGTACAGCGGCATGCCGGCCTCGAGCCGGAGCGAATCGCGGCAGGCCAGCCCCGCCGGGATCAGGCCCGAGTCCGCACCGGCGGCGAGCAGCGCGGACCACAGGGCCGCGGCGTCGTCGTTGGGCACATAGATCTCGAAGCCGTCCTCGCCGGTGTAGCCGGTGCGGGCCACGAGCAGGTTCAGCGTCCGCTCCCCCACTGCCCCGCCACCGACGGCAAGGTCCACGGTGTCGGCGGCGTAGTACTTCATGCCGGTGACGGCGTCGTGCTGGCCGGCAGGCACCAGTGCCAGCAGGATGGCCTCCGCGGCCGGACCCTGAACCGCAACCAGCGAGGTCTCACCGGAAACGTTGTTCACCGTGACGTCGAAGCCCTCGGCCCGGGCCGCCAGTTCGGCAGCCACCGTGTCGGCGTTGCCTGCGTTGGGGACCACCAGGTAGGCGTCCTCGGCGAGCCGGTAGCTGATCAGGTCGTCGATGATCCCGCCGTCGGTGTTGGTGATCAGCGAATACTTGGCCCGGCCCGGCTTCACGGCGGAGAGCTTGCCCACCAGCGCGTAATCCAGGAAAGCGCCGGCATCGGGGCCGGTGACCTCCACTTCGCCCATGTGGGAAAGGTCGAACAGGCCCGCAGCGCTGCGCACCGCCCGATGTTCGGCCAGCTCGGAACTGTATTTGAGCGGCATCTGCCAGCCGCCGAAGTCGGTGAAGGAAGCGCCCAGCTGTTTGTGCGCCTCGTACAGCGCGGTGTACTTCTCAGTCATGGTGCGGATCCCCTAGTTCTCGAACTCTTCGATGGGCGGGCAGGAGCAGATCAGGTTCCGGTCACCGGCGGCGCCGTCAATGCGTCCCACCGGCGGGAAGTACTTGTCCATCCGCAGGGAGCGCAGCGGGAAGGCTGCCTGCTCGCGTGGGTAGGCGCGGTCCCATTCGTTGCCGGCCACCACGGTGGCGGTGTGCGGGGCATTGCGCAGCGGGCTCTGTTCCAGGCTGAAGTCACCGGAGGCCACCTGGTCGATTTCGGCCCGGATGGCGATCATCGCATCAATGAAGCGGTCAATTTCGCCCAGGTCCTCGGACTCGGTGGGTTCCACCATCAGGGTGCCGGCCACCGGGAAGGACAGCGTGGGGGCATGGAAGCCGTAGTCCACCAGCCGCTTGGCCACGTCCTCGGCAGTGACACCGGTCTTCGCGGTCAGCTCGCGCAGGTCCAGGATGCATTCGTGCGCCACGAGCCCGCCCTTGCCGGTGTAGAGCACCGGGTAGTACTCGTTCAGGCGCGCAGCCACGTAGTTCGCAGCGAGCAGCGCGTGCTTGGTGGCGCTGGTCAGGCCCTCGCCGCCCATCAGGTTCACGTAGGCCCAGGAGATGGGCAGCACGCCGGCGGAGCCGAAGCGCGACGCCGAGACGGGAATGTCATCCCCGTCGGTCCAGGTGGCCGCGTCACCGGGCATAAACGGTGCCAGGTGCGCCTTCGCGGCTACGGGCCCGACGCCGGGACCGCCGCCGCCGTGCGGGATGCAGAAGGTCTTGTGCAGGTTCAGGTGGGACACGTCGCCGCCGAATTCGCCCGGCTGGGCGAGACCGACGAGGGCATTGAGGTTGGCGCCGTCAATGTAGACCTGGCCGCCGGCCTCGTGCACGGCCTCGCAGACGTCGCGGACGTCGTCGTCGAACACCCCGTGGGTGGACGGGTAGGTGATCATGATGGCGGCAAGGTTTTCCCGGTGCGCATCGATCTTGGCGCGCAGGTCGGCGTGGTCGATGGCGCCGTCGTCGGCGGTGGCGACGACCACTACCTTCATGCCGGCCAGGACGGCGGATGCGGCGTTGGTGCCGTGCGCGGAGGCGGGGATGAGGCAGACGGAACGCTGCTCGTCGCCGCGGGAGTGGTGGTAGCCGCGGATGGCCAGCAGGCCGGCCAGTTCACCCTGTGAGCCGGCGTTGGGCTGGATG
The DNA here is from genome assembly GCF_059090025.1 of Arthrobacter sp. Y3224198. Classification (NCBI taxonomy): domain Bacteria; kingdom Bacillati; phylum Actinomycetota; class Actinomycetes; order Micrococcales; family Micrococcaceae; genus Arthrobacter; species Arthrobacter sp. Y3224198. The sequence continues at coordinate 33,822 of NZ_JBNHFG010000012.1, read as the reverse complement.
GAGACGGTGTCATACCCGGTGATGACCGCGAGCTTTTCCTCCAGGTCGGCGATCAGTTCCCGCCAGCCTTCGGTCTGGGAATCCGGGGCGAAGGGGTGGATGGAGGCGAACTCGGGCCAGGTCATGGCCTGCATTTCAGCGGTGGCGTTGAGCTTCATGGTGCAGGAGCCCAGCGGAATCATGGTGCGGTCCAGGGCCAGGTCCCGGTCCGAGAGGCGGCGCAGGTAGCGCAGCATCTGGGTTTCGGAGCGGTAGGAGGCAAACACGGGGTGCGTCATGAACTCCGAGGTGCGCAGCAGTCCGGCCGGCAGCTCGAAGCCTTCCACCGTCTCCACCGGGGAGGCACCGAAGGCGGCGGCGACGTCGGCGATGACGGTCGGCGTCGTCGTCTCATCCGCGGAGATACCCACGGTGTCCGCGTCGATGCGGCGCAGGTTGATGCCGCGGGCCTCGGCGGCGGCAATGACGTCCGCGGCCTTGCCGGGAACCCGGGCAGTGACGGTGTCGAAGAAGGTCTCGTGCAGCAGTTCGACGCCGGCAGCCTGCAGGGCGGCGGCCAGCGAGCGGGCCGATTCGTGTGCGCGGCGGGCAATCGCCGTCAGGCCTTCGGGACCGTGGTAGACGGCATACATGGAGGCGACGATGGCCAGCAAAGCCTGTGCGGTGCAGATGTTGGAGGTCGCCTTCTCCCGGCGGATGTGCTGCTCGCGGGTCTGCAGGGCCAGCCGGTAGGCGGGGGTGCCGGCGGAGTCCTTGGACACGCCCACCAGGCGGCCGGGCAGGGAACGCTCCAGGCCCTTGCGAACGGCCATGTAAGCGGCATGCGGGCCGCCGAAGAACAGCGGAACGCCGAAGCGCTGCACGGAGCCCACGGCAATATCGGCGCCCTGCTCACCGGGCGGGGTGATCAGGGTCAGGGCCAGCAGGTCCGCAGCCACGGTGACCAGCGCGCCGCGTTCCTTGGCTTCGGCAATCAGTGCGGCCTGGTCGCGGACCACGCCGGACGCGCCGGGCTGCTGGAGGACGACGCCGGCCAGGTCGCCGTCGGGCAGGCCGGCGGACAGGTCCGCGACGACGACGTCGAAGCCGAGGGCCTTGGCGCGGCCCTTCACCACGGCGATGGTCTGCGGGAAGGCTTCGGAATCCAGCACAACGGCACCGTTGCCGTGCGCCTTGTTGGACCGGCGCATCAGCAGCACGGCTTCGGCCACGGCGGTGGCTTCATCCAGAAGGGACGCGTTGGCGATGGGCAGCGCGGTGAGGTCCTGCACCATGGTCTGGAAGTTCAGCAGCGCCTCAAGCCGGCCCTGGGAAATCTCCGGCTGGTACGGGGTGTAGGCGGTGTACCAGGCAGGGTCCTCCACCACGTTGCGGAGGATCACCGGCGGGGTGTGGGTGCCGTAATAGCCCTGGCCGATCATCTGCACGGCGGTCTTGTTCTTCCCGGCAATGCGGCGCAGCGCGGCCAGGGTCTCCTCTTCGGATTTCGCCGGATCCAGCACCAGCGGGAAGCCCTGCCGGATGGCGGCGGGGACGGCCATGTCCGCCAGCCCGTCCAGGGTGTCGTACCCCACGGCCTTGAGCATGGTTTCGACGGCGTTGCCGCGGGCACCGATGTGCCGGTCCGCAAACGCGGCGGCAAGAGTGGAGGAGGACGGTTCTACAGGCATGTGAGGCTCCAGGAAAGGCAGACGGGGGTACGCCAACTAACGAAGGCTCCTCCCCGCTCTGTATTGGACCTGAGAGATTCCGCGGGTGTACTTCCGCTTGCACCGTCGGTGAGCTCCGGCCGGGCCGGAACTGCTTTCCAGAGTTGCCTCGCCCTGGCGGTACAGGTGCCTGAGAGATTCCCGGGGAGGGTTTGCTCCTACGGCGCCCGGCGCGATGCTCATGTGCATCCGGCAGGACTCTCCCGCCACGGCTGATAAAGGCATGTTCATTTGTAGGTGTCACACGCATGTGACACAGCAAACTCTAACCCGCCGCCTGCACCGCCTCAACCCCTCGACACACCCGACCGCGGGGCGGCCGCCGGCCCGCCATGTGCCCTGTGACCTGCAACGTCACAATCCCCTGATTTGACGGGGCCAGCAACCGGCTTCCAAACTGAAATGTCGGCGGCAGCGCCAACAGCAAGGTGCTGTCCCCTCCGGGAGCGGCATAGGCGAATACGGCGGTTAGCTGCCGGCGGGTGCCTATTAGAAGGATTTTGATGTCTGAGCGCATTACCCGCCCACCGAGCGACAGCCCTGTTTCAGCGCCGCAAAACAACTCTTCCGAGCCGCATCTGGCCCGCTCCCTTTCGAGCCGCCACATCCAGCTGCTGGCCATCGGCGGCGCGATCGGCACCGGCCTGTTCATGGGCTCGGGCAAAACCATTTCCGTGGCCGGCCCGTCCGTGATCTTCGTCTACGCGATCATCGGCTTCATGCTGTTCTTCGTCATGCGGGCCATGGGCGAACTGCTGCTCTCGAACCTCAACTACAAGTCCTTCAGCGATTTTTCCGCCGATCTCCTCGGCCCCTGGGCCGGTTTCTTCACGGGCTGGACCTACTGGTTCTGCTGGGTGGTCACCGGCATCGCGGACGTGGTGGCCATTGCCCACTACGTGACGTTCTGGTGGGGCAACGCGCCGCTGTGGATCCCGGCACTGGCCTGCATCGCGGTGCTGCTGGCATTGAACCTGCCCACTGTGAAGGCCTTCGGCGAGACGGAGTTCTGGTTCGCGCTGATCAAGATCGTGGCCATTCTGACCCTGATTGTGGTGGGCATGGTGATGATCCTGACCGGCTTCACCCACGGCGACGGCGTCACGGCGGGCTTCGGCAACCTCTGGGAGCACGGCGGCTTCTTCCCCACCGGCCCCATGGGCTTTGTGGCCGGGTTCCAGATTGCCGTGTTCGCGTTTGTCGGCATCGAGCTGGTGGGCACCGCAGCTGCCGAAACCAAGGACCCCGAGAAGAACCTGCCCCGGGCCGTGAACTCCATTCCGATCCGCATCCTGCTCTTCTACGTAGGCGCCCTGGCTGTCCTGATGGCCGTGGTGCCCTGGAACGAGTTCAGCGCCGATGACAGCCCGTTCGTGAGCATGTTCACGCTTGCCGGGCTGGGCACCGCGGCCGCCGTCGTGAACTTCGTGGTCCTGACCTCCGCCGCCTCCTCGGCGAACTCGGGGATATATTCCACGTCGCGCATGGTTTTCGGCCTGGCCCACGACGGCGATGCGCCGCGCGCCTTCGGCAAGCTGTCCCGGCGCAAGGTGCCGCAGAACGCCCTGTTCTTCTCCTGCACCTTCCTGCTGGCCGGCGTGGTGCTGCTGTACGCCGGCGAATCCGTCAGCGCCGCCTTCACCTTGGTGACCACCATCTCGGCACTGTGCTTTATGTTCGTCTGGTCCGTCATCCTGGCCAGCTATCTGGTCTACCGCAAGCGCCGCCCGCAGCTGCACGCAGCCTCGAAGTTTAAGCTGCCCGGCGGCGTGGTGATGGTCTACGTGGTGTTCGCCTTCTTCGCGTTCATCCTGTGGGCGCTGACCACCCAGCCGGACACCCTGCAGGCCCTGCTGGTGACCCCCATCTGGTTCGCGCTGCTCGGCCTTGCCTACGCGGTCCTGCGGCGCACGCCGGTGCACCAGGCACGCGTGGCGGCACACCGCGACACCGTGGCCCGCGAGTACGCGGAACTGGCCGCCAAGGGATCCGGCAGCGCTAAGTAACGCCGGCGGTTGCCGGGCCGCTGACGCCTGGCAACCGCACAACAAGGCGGCTAGTAGACCACGGTGCCCCGGGAGCTGACCGCAGCTCCGCTTCCCGAGGCGCCTGCCTTGCTGGTGGCGTCGATTTCCAGCCCGAAGGTATTCAGCGGCACTTCCAGTGCCGAGACCAGGTGCGGCACCACCTCGTGCTGGATCCGCGCAATGATGCCCTGCACGTCGGCGTCGGAATTCACCGTCACCTTCATGGCCAGGTCGGGCTCGTCGGCACTGCCGCGCAGGCGCACCGTGGAACCCGCCACGCCCGGAAGCAGGTCCGTTTCCCGGCCGACGGCGGCGGCGAGCACCTGCGGGTCGCAGACGGTGATCCCGCGCGCCGGATCCTCCTGCAGCCTGAACGTCCCCGCTGCCCGGCTCCGCGGAATCTGCGCGAGGAGCCACCACAAACCCAGCAGGCCCAGCACTACACCGGCAAGCAGGACACCCCAGGGTGCGTACCGCCCGTCGAGGAAGCTGTCCCCGTCCTGCAACACGGATTCGGAGGGTTTCGCTGCGGCCGTGTCCTTCAGCGCACCGCCGGCGATCAGTGCAGTGAGCACTCCGGCGGCAAGCAGCAGGATTCCCAGGACGATCAGCCAGGTCCGGTTGGCTGCTCCGGCATGTTGTCTCATGCGCGTTCCCTTTCCTACTCCTGAGTCCGGATGGAAGCGGTAACCTCAGGCACCGGGTCCAGGCCGGTTGCCGCCAGCCGGGACCGCACCCCGTCCACGACCCAGTGCTGCAGATCCGATGTGCCGCGCAGCGCCGTTGTCACGTCCAGATGGACCCGTCGCGAGGAGGCAGTTGCCGAGGCCGAAGCGACCCCGTCAATGTGGTCGCATGTGGACGCCGCGAGCCGCGCGACCGCGCGCCGGCTCATCACCACTGTCTCCCCGCCCCGCACCGACGGCACCCCGCCCGTATCGCCCGCTCCGGGCAGGCCCGGCATGTCCACGCGGGTGGCCCGCAGGGGCAGTGCGCGGAATTCGCCGGGAATGATCCCACACAACAGCAGGATCAGGCCCAGGACCCCGAGGACAACGGCCGCAGTCCACCCCCGGCTGCTGTCCCAGGTGGTCTCCTGCAGCCACCGCAGCGGCTCGGTGACGAACACCGGCCAGGTGCCGTCGGCCAGCCGGACCACGGCCGCCCAGGCGAGCGCCACCCCGAGGGCCAGCATCAGGACCGCGGTGATGGTTGCCGGGACGGACCGGCTAGGCCGGCGCCGCATGGACACCGGCGGCCGGATACCGGCGCTCACCGCAGTTTCCTTCGACGGGGCCCGGAGTCCGGCGGACGCAGCCAGGACACCGTAATGTCCACCTGCCGGACCTGCACCCCGGTCAGGGCCGTGACCCGTTCCGTAATCCGCCGGCGCAGCTGCTCAGTGGCCTGGCGCAGGGGTACCGGATAGGGCAGTCCCACCGTGACCCTGAGGCTGGCGACGTTTCCCGCCAGCTCCACGCTCGCATCGGGGCGGGCAGACAGGTCGGCCCGCGCGCCGATGCCCAGGAAGCCCCCGGAACTGCCGCCGGCAAAGGTTTCGTCGCGGGCCACCTGGCTGGCGGTCTTTTCCAGCACCCGCCGGGCCAGCACCGTCTCGCCGCGGTCATTGATGTCCCGCGCCGGACGCAGCGCCGCTTGCGTCGAGGGGCTGCTCATCGGCTTGACGCTCTACCGAGCATTCCCTGCACATCCACCTTCCCATCGGCCACCAGCCCCACCAGCAGTCCGATCAGGCCGAACAGGAGCGTGATGAGGAAGGGCACCCAACCACCGAAGGCGAGCACAATCCCCAGCACCAGCCCGATTACCAGACACCACCGCGTTGCGGACATGGAGTCCTCCTTTTGGTTGTTGTTTACTCAAGGCTCTTGGACGGCTTTGCGTCCTGGCCTTCGTCCCGGTCCTGGTCCTCCTCCGGGAGGTGCACGTCGGTGACATTGACGTTCACCTCCAGGACCTCCAACCCGGTGGCGTTTTCCACCGAGCGGATCACGTTGCGGCGGATCCCCTGGCTGACCTCCACCACCGAGTACCCGTACTCCACCACGATGCTCACGTCCACCGCTGCCTGCCGCTCCCCCTTTTCCACGCTGACGCCGTTGCTGACGTTGGTCTGCGAGCCCGGGATCCGTTCGGTCATGGAACTGAACGCCCGGCGCGCGGCATTGCCCATGGCGTATACGCCGGGCACTTCCCGGGTGGCCATGCCGGCAAGCTTCTGCACCACGGTTTCCTCGATGGTGGTATCTCCGCGGGGTGTCTGCAGCGGCCCCGACCGGCGCTGGCTGTCCGTGCCGGACGCAGCCGCACCCTGCCCGGCCGGGCTTTCGGACGCCTGCAGGCCCTGCGACCCCGATACGCCCTGGTGGCTGTCCTGCACAGTGCCGACGCTTTGCGCGCCGCGGGGATTGGCCGTTGCAGGCGTGGGTGCCTTTGACGGATCTGCCATGGAAATCATCTCCTGCTTTAGGTGCGGCCGCGCCGCGCACGTCCCTTACACAGGTAATGACGTACAGCGGGCGGGATCGTCACGGCGGAAGCCAAAGTTTGGGCATCTTTCCTGCCGCTCCGGGCCCGGTGGTTCCGCCCCGGCGCCGCCTCTGGGAAAATCGGTGCAGGTCCGGTCGCTGCCGGAAGGAACAGGAACACCATGGCAGAATCCGAGCTGCCGCAGGCGGCACACAAGGGCAGGGATTCCACGCGCGGCCGTTCCGGGAACGGACTCCCCCGCCTGGACGAGGCCGTACTGGTGGCGCAGGCCCGGGACGGCGACCTTCCCGCTTTTGAATACCTGGTAGCCCTCTATCAGGCGCGCCTGTTCCGGCTGGCCTACCGGATGCTCCGGGACCGCGGAGACGCCGAGGACGTTGTCCAGGACACACTCACGGCCGGTTGGCGGGTACTGCCTTCCCTCCAGCGCGGGGAAGCGTTTGGCGGCTGGGTCTACCGCACCGCAACGAACCGCTGCCTGGACATCCTGCGCCACCGCACCACCCACCCGCAGGACCTGCCCGGCAGTGAGAACCTTGCAGCCGTACCCGGCACGGAGCAGGCCGGCCGCGGGGCGGACCCGCACCACACCGCAGAAGTTGCCGCCGAATGGGAAACCCTGCGCCGGGCGCTTTCCCGGCTTCCCGCGGATCAGCGGGCGTGCTGGCTCCTGCGCGAAGTGCACGGCCAGAGCTATGCGGAGATAGGCGCCGCCCTGCGCATCACTCCGCAGGCGGTACGGGGACGGCTGGCAAGGGCCCGCGACCATCTGGCGGCGGCCATGACGCAATGGCAGTAACACTGAGGAACACCCTTGAACTTCCACTAACCAGATAATAATATCCACGATACGGAAGAAGTAACCGGGATCACCTATCCGCACCCCACCGGGGCACCGTTCACAGGAGAAGCATCATGGCCATTGAAGTAACCGATCCAACCCCCGCGGAAGGATCGGAGCACATCCTGACCCCCGAGGCGCTGGAATTCATCGAAGAACTCCACCGCCGGTTCCGCGCCACCCGCGACGAGCGCCTTGCCGCACGCACGGTCCGCCGGCAGGAAGTCTCCGCCAGCGGCACCCTGGATTTCCTGCCCGAGACTGCAGACATCCGCAACGGCGACTGGAAGGTCGCCGAGGCTCCCGCAGCCCTGCAGGACCGCCGCGTGGAAATGACCGGCCCGGCCTCCCCCGCGAAGATGGCCATCAACGCCCTGAACTCCGGGGCCAAGGTCTGGCTTGCCGACCTCGAGGATGCCTGCACCCCCACCTGGCACAACGTCGTTGATTCCCAGGTGAACCTCTACCGGGCGGCCCGCGGAGACCTTTCCTTCACCTCGCCCGAGGGCAAGGAATACGCGCTGCGCTCCGACGCGCCGCTCGCCGTCGTCGTGATGCGTCCGCGCGGCTGGCACCTGCCCGAAAAGCACGTGCTGATCGACGGCGAACGCGCCGTGGGTGCGCTGGTGGACTTCGGCCTGCACTTCTTCAACAACGCCAAGCAGCTGCTGGAGAACGGACAGGGTCCGTACTACTACCTGCCCAAGATGGAGAGCCACCTCGAGGCCCGGCTCTGGAACGACGTCTTTACCTTCGCCGAGGAGTACGTGGGCGTGCCGCACGGCTCGGTCCGCGCCACGGTGCTGATTGAAACCATTCCGGCCGCCTTCGAGATGGAGGAGATCCTCTACGAGCTGCGCGACCACGCCTCGGGCCTGAACGCCGGCCGCTGGGACTACCTGTTCAGCATGATCAAGGTCTTCCGGGATGCCGGGAAGTCCTTCCTCCTGCCGGACCGGGCGGACGTCACCATGACCGCGCCGTTTATGCGCGCCTACACCGAGCTGCTGGTCAAGACCTGCCACCGCCGCGGTGCCTTCGCCATGGGCGGCATGGCCGCCTTCATTCCCAACCGGCGCGAACCCGAAACCACGGCGAGCGCGCTTGAGAAGGTCAAGGCGGATAAGACCCGCGAGGCCGGCGACGGCTTCGACGGCTCCTGGGTGGCCCACCCGGACCTGGTGGCTACCTGCCAGGAGGTCTTTGACGGAGTGCTCGGCGACAAGCCGAACCAGGTGGACCGCCTGCGCGAGGACGTTTCCGTCACCGCCTCGGATCTGCTGGACGTCAGCACCGCGGAAGGCTCCATTACGGAGGCCGGACTGCGCTCCAACCTGTACGTGGCCGTGAACTACGTGGCCATCTGGCTCTCGGGCAACGGCGCCGTGGCCATCCGCAACCTGATGGAGGACGCCGCCACCGCGGAAATCTCCCGCTCGCAGGTCTGGCAGCAGGTCCGCAACCAGGTGGTGCTGGAAGACACCGGCGAGACCGTGACCGAGGAGCTGGTCACCCGGATCCTGGCCGAGGAAACCGAGCGGCTCCGCAGCGAGGTGTCCGAGGACATGTTCACCGGGTACTTCGAGCCGGCAAGCCGGATGATCGGCGAAATCAGCCTGTCCCCGGACTACCCGGACTTCCTGACGCTGCCGGCCTACGAGCTGATCGACTAGGAGCCGGTGTCCGTGACGGCAGGATCCGCGGCCCGGCCGCGGGTCCTGCTGCGGCCGGGAAGGTCGCGCAGATAGCCGCCGCCCCAACTGGTGATGGCATTAAAGGCGTGCGCGCGGACCGGTGGGGCGGAGAGAAACACGTCGTGCATGGCGTTGGGGATCCGCACCACGCTCACCGTGGAGCCGAGGGACAGCGCCCGGTGTGCCACCACGTTCACGTCCAGCGCGACGTCGGAGCGCTCGGCATCCTCCGACCACCGCGGATGCAGGTAGCTTTTGTCCGAAAGCAGCACCAGCACGGGCATCTCCAGCCGCAGGCCCGCAGCCACCGTGGCCTGCGCGGAAAAGACCGCGTTCAAAAACGCCACCGTGACAGGGAACCCCCGGACCGGCCGCCACTCAGTGTTGTAATGCCACTCGCCGCCGAACGCCGCTGACACCGTACGGGTGTAGATGCCCGGATCCACCGGGGGCAGCGGCATGCGCGGGCGGCGCTGGGCCTGCAGGCTGACCAGCGGGGAGATCATGCGGCGGGCCAGTTCCGTGGCCTGGAACTCCAGCCACGGGCTGTTCAGGATCAGGGCGTCGGCCCGGCCCGGACGGCGGTAGGCCCAGGTGGCGAGGATGAGCCCTCCGGTGGAGTGCCCCAGCAGGATCAGCGGCGGCGCGTCCGGGGCACGCTGGCCCATGGCCTCCAGCGCGGCTTCCAGGTCCGCGTCATAGTCGCTGAGGTTCTGCACATACCCCGGTTCCTGCCCCGGACGCAGGCTGCGGCCGTAGTTGTGCAGGTCCAGGGCGAAGAACCGGGCACCCTGCGCCGCCCAGTAATAGGCCAGTTCGGTCTGGAAGAAGTAGTCGGACCAGCCGTGTACGTAGAGCACATCCGGCCCGCCTTCCCGCAACGTGGCCGGGAACTGCCGCACGCCGTCGGGAAGCGCGCCGTCCGGGAGCACGCCGTCCGGGAGCACGCCGTCCGGGAGCGGGACCGCGGCGTGCTCCGGCGTGTAGCGGACCAGGGTCGCCACCCTGCCGCCGGGCAGGTCCAAGGTCAGCTGCTCGAACCCCGGTCCCAGAATGTCCGGCTGCCAGCGGTGCTGCCCGTGCAGGTCAGTCACGGGTTCCGGCGTCCCCGTCTTGTCCGTGCTCCCCGAACAGAATGACCTGCCGGATAGCCTTCCCATCTGCGAGGGTGTCCATGGCGGCGTTGATGTCTTCGAGCGCAATGGTTGAGGAGACCAGTTCCTCCACCGGCAGCTTCCCCTCCCGCCAGAGCTGTGCGTAGACGGGGATGTCGCGGGCCGGAACGGCGGAGCCGAGGTAGCTGCCGATGACGGTCCGCGCCTCCGCGGTGAGGGTCAGCGGGGTGATTTCGGCCGTCTGGTCCGGGCCGGGGAGGCCCACGGTCACGGTGGTTCCGCCGGGAGCGGTGAGCCGCACGGCGGTTTCAAAGGCCCGCGGGTGCCCTGCTGCTTCAATGACCAGCGCGGGGCGGATTCCGGCGTCGAGCGCTTCCTGCGGGGTGTAGGCGGCGGTGGCGCCCAGTTCCCGGGCACGCGCGAGCTTTTCGGGCAGGGCGTCAATGCCGATCACGCTGCGCACGTCCAGCGACAGCGCGGTCAGCAGTGCCGCCATTCCGACGCCGCCCAGGCCCACAATCGCCACGTCGTCGTCCTTGCCCGGCCGGGCGGGATTCAGCACCGCGCCGCCGCCGGTGAGCACGGCGCACCCGAGCAGGGCGGCCACGTGCGGCGGAATGTCGTCATCAACCGGAACCACGGACTTGCGGTTGACCACCGCGTGGGTGGCGAAGCCGGAGACCCCCAGATGGTGGCGCACTACCTCCCCGTCAGGACCGTGCAGGCGCATTCCACCATCCAGCAGGGTGCCGGCATTGTTCGCGGCCGACCCCGGAATGCACGGCATCTTCCCATCCGTCCGGCAGCCGGCACACTCGCCGCAACGGGGCAGGAAGGCCATCACCACCCGCTGTCCCACCGCCAGGTCCTGCACGCCCTCGCCCAGTTCTTCGACCCTGCCGGCGGCCTCATGTCCCAGCAGCATGGGCAGCGGCCGCACGCGGCTGCCGTTCACCACGGACAGGTCCGAGTGGCAGAGGCTGGCCGCCTCGATCCGGACTAGGATTTCCCCGGGGCCCGGCGGGTCCAGCTGCAGCTCCCGGACCGCCACGGGCCGCGACCGGGCATAGGGGCGCTCGGCGCCGATGGTTTCCAGGACCGCTCCGCGGATGGATCTGGTGCCGTTGCTGGCCATGAACTCTCCCTTGAAATTCCTGCCGTGCTGCTGCTGTGCCGACGCGTGCCGCGGGCCGGTTGCCGGCCGCGGATCGCTTCCTTCCGCCATTCCATCATGTCCGGCCCGTTCCAACACGGCACCGGTGCCTGAAGGCGGTGCATTCCTTTGGCAAGATTAGGGCCATGAGTGAGAGTTCCCGAACCATACCGGCACTGCCGGACAAGGACATCCGCGCGCTGAAGCGGGCACTGGCCGCCGGTGATGTCACAGTCTTCGTGGACGGCACCGCGCTGCGCCTGCCGGACACCGCCCGGGATGCCGTGCTGGAGCTGCTCTCGCGCCTGGCGGACGGAAACCCGGTGAGCATCTCCGCGGCTGCCGCCGCTCCGGCGGAGGCCGTGCCGCTGCCCGCCGGGCCTATGCCGCTGCTGACCACCTCGCAGGCGGCCGCCGCGGCAGGCATTTCCCACACCTACCTGCGCAACCTCACCGATGCGGGCATCATTCCGGTGGAGTACCGCGGTTCCCACCGCCGCATCCGGATGGAGGATGTCCAGGCCTGGCTGGATTCCCAGAAAGCGGCGAAGGAGGCCAAGGCCGCCCGGCTGCAGGCACACAACCCGCCCGCCGGTCCGGCCGCCGGCTAGGCACGGTCCGGACGCGGACCACGCGCGGGGCGTGTTTGGGGAAAGCGTCTCCGGCGCCGGGACCGGGCGGAAACTGGTGAGGGGGCGGCCTGCCCGTGCGGACGGCGGGCATCTATGCTGGGGCTGTGTCGGCGGACACCCCGCCGGCTGACCCTACTGACGGAGCAATACTGTGATCATCGGTATCCCCAAGGAAATCAAGAACAATGAATTCCGCGTAGCTATAACAGCCTCGGGCGTGCATGAGCTGCGCACCCATGGCCACCAGGTGCTGGTACAGAGCGGTGCCGGCACCGGTTCCAACATTACGGACGCGGAGTACACCGCGGCCGGAGCGCAGATCCTCGACTCAGCCGACGACGTCTGGGCCCAGGCTGCCATGATCCTCAAGGTCAAGGAGCCGGTGGCGTCCGAATACCGGCACTTCCGGCCGGGCCTGATCCTCTTCACCTACCTCCACCTGGCTGCCGAGCCGGAGCTCACCGCGGCGCTCCTGGACAGCGGCGTCACGGCGATTGCCTACGAAACCGTGCAGCGCGGACGCACCCTGCCGCTGCTGGCCCCCATGTCCGAAGTCGCCGGACGCCTTTCGGTGCAGGTGGGAGCGCAGTCCCTGATGGCTCCTGCCGGCGGGCCCGGCCTGCTGCTGGGCGGCGTACCGGGCGTACGTCCGGCAAAGGTGGTGGTGCTGGGCGCAGGAGTTGCCGGGACCAACGCGGCGGCGGCCGCCGTCGGAGCCCACGCCGATGTGACGGTCCTGGACATCAACATTGACCGCCTCCGTGAACTGGACGAACTGTACGCAGGCCGGATCAAGACGGTTGCCTCCAACGCGTTCGAGATCGAACGGGCCGTGGTGGACGCCGACCTGGTGATCGGCTCGGTACTGGTTCCCGGGGCAAAGGCCCCCAAGCTCGTCACCAATTCCACGGTGTCCCGCATGAAGCCGGGCAGCGTCCTGGTGGACATTGCGGTGGATCAGGGCGGCTGCTTTGAGGACAGCCACCCCACCACGCACGAGGATCCCACCTTCCGGGTGCACGGATCGCTGTTCTACTGCGTGGCCAACATGCCCGGGGCGGTGCCCAACACCTCCACGTACGCGCTGACCAACGTCACCCTGCCGTATGCGGTGGCGCTGGCCAATCTCGGAGTCGCCGCTGCCTTCGAGAAGTACCCGGACCTGGCCCACGGCCTGAACATCGCCGGCGGCCGGGTCACGCATTCCTCCGTTTCGGCCGCACACGGGCTGGAGCTGGCCGCGGACTGGCCCGAACTCGTGGCCTCGTAGCGGCAGCGCCGGGCGGATCCGGGGACTCTCGCGCTCCCGGACCCGCCCGGCTTCCGCCGCACCTGCCGCTAGTGCGCCGGCGCGGCCTCCCTGGCCGGCTCACGCAGCACCGGCTGGCCCAGCAGGGAAATAACGACGGCGCCCAGCGCCATCGGGATCACGAACAGGAAGTACAGGTCCCCGGGAGTCCAGCCGCCGTCCATCAGGGCGCCGGCCAGGATGGGGGAAGCGATGGCGCCTACCCGTCCCATTCCGATCACCAGGCCCAGCGCGGTGCCGCGGATCTCGCCGGTGTAATAGGTGGGACTGATGGCCAGCATGCCGGCAATCGGCGCATTGGAGCCAAAGCCCACCAGGGCGGCGGCGAACAGCGCCCAGCCCAGTGAGCCGGTGGTTGAGTTGGCAAAAACCACAAACGAGGCCGCGCCGGCCAGGAAAAACACCGCCAGGACTTTGCGCATGGGGAACCGGGCTCCGAACAGGCCCAGCATCACCCCTCCCACGATCGCCCCCACACTGAACAGCACACCGGCGTTGATGCCGTCCTGGGCCGTGAAGCCGCTGGCGGTGATCAGCTTGGGCGTCCAGGAGTTCGCAAAGTAGAAACTGCCCATCAGGACGAAATAGGCCAGGGCCAGCAGGATGGTGCGCCGGGCGTTGTAGCCGGTCAGCACATCTGCGAAGCGGGATGTTTTTTTCTGCTCGCGGATCACCGGCTCCGGAAGCAGCTCCACTGCCGGCTGCCCGATGGCGCGAAGGCTGGCATTGACCCGGGCCAGGGCTCCCGCCGGCCGGCGGGCCAGCAGATAGTCCACCGATTCCGGAAAGACCTTCAGCACCAGCGGAATCATCAGGAAGGTCACCACCGCGCCGAACAGGAAGGCCGAACGCCAGCCGTAGTGGCTGATCAGCACGCCGCTGATCAAACCGCCCAGCACGCCGCCGATGGGCTGGCCGATGCTGACGATCGCCAGCGCCGTGGAACGCCGTTTCGCGTTGGAGAACTCGGAGGCAAACACGCTGATGGTGGCCTGCAGCGTGCCGATGGCGACGCCGGTCACCAGGCGCAGGATCATCAGCACCGCATAATTGGGGGCGAAAAAGGACGCCAGCATTCCGGCCCCCACAACGCATATCCCTATCAGCAGCGTCCGCTGGCGCCCGATGATGTCAGCCACGGTGGAGACGAAGATGGATCCAACTGCCATGCCGATCAGCGCAGCGCTGAGCAGGTAGCCCAACTGGGCGCCGTTGAGCCCCCATTCCGCCTCCACATGGCTGGCGCTGAAGGCCATGACCAGGACGTCGAAACCGTCAATCATGTAAAGGGCTGTGCAGATGCCGATGATCGCCACCTGACGGGGGCTCATCGGGGCAGCTTCGATCCGGTCCTTGAGGTGCATCAGACAAAGCTAACCGAGGTTTGCCTCACACCCGCATTCGGGTCCCTGCATGACCGGGAACCCACCTGCCGCATCCGCTCCCGGCGCTTGTCCCGGCGGCGGCAGACTCGCTTGTCAGCCCGCGAAGTTCACAATATGATCATCTCTGGTCAAGACGTGGCCAGCTGTTTTTGCACAGCCGTATCCCCTTTACTTCCTAGGAACAAGTGCCGTTTCGCCACGTCAGTCCCCCGGACGCCATCCCCATTTCGCACGTGCCAGCCTCCGCCCGGATCCTTGCCCCGGCGGTGTCCCGGTGAACCCCGCTCTCGATCCGGACGATGATGCACGCCGCCAGTCGGACCCGGACTCCTCCACCCCGGATGTATCCCCCGGCTACTTTCCCCGGCTGCTTTCAGCGGCGGCCTTGGTATCGCACGTCGCGAGCGACGGCGCGCTGGAACGTTTCGGCCTCAACCGCAGCAGTTTCGCCATCCTGGGCCACCTCGAGACGGCTCCGGCCGGAGAACGCGTCCTGGCTGAACGTGCCGGCCTGACACGCCAGGCCGTCCGCCAGGAGCTCCTTGCCCTGCAGTCCTCCGGGTACGTTGCCGGGGAGGACTCCTGGTCCATCACGGACACCGGCCGCAAGGTAGTGAAGTGCGCACAGCTGGCCGAGGCGGAAATCACCCTGGACGCCGAGGACAGCCAGGAGCTGCGTAAGGCGTTGCGCTCCCTGATCGCCTCGCTGGGCTTGGAGCAGCCGGACCGCTAGCCGGCCGGCTGTCCGCCTTTCCCGGTCACGGCGCCCACCAGATCCGCCCAGGCCTTTTCGAGCCGCTCCTGGGTCATGCCGGCGTCCTCCCGGAGATGCAGCAACAGGCCGGCGTCCAGGAAGGCTGCCAGCTGATAGCCGGCCAGCTGCGGATCGGGCACCGATCCGGCCAGCCGCAGCAGCCCGGTGACATGCTCGAGGGCGGCGCGGCGCGAAGGATGCCGGTACCGGGCCCGCGGATCGACGTCGGCCGCCCGCGCCAGCTCACTGTTGGCGGCCAGCAAGCGCAGCCTCTGTATGCCGAAAGCCTCCAGCCGCGCCGCCGGCGGGGCGCCTGGACCCAGGGGCGGCGGTCCCGAGAAGCATGCGGCAAGAAAACCCCGCTCCACCTGCTCCAACAGCGCCTGCATCAGCCGGGCGCGGTTTCCGAAGCGGCGGAACACCGTGCCCTTACCCACACCGGCCCGGCGGGCCAGCCGGTCCATGGTGAGGGCATCCGCACCGTCCTCGGCCAACAGCTGCGTGGCTGCCTCCAGCAGAAGGCGGTGGTTGCGGGCCGCATCCTTCCGCACGCCGCCTGCCCCGCGTGTGCTCCCTGTCACGGCGTCATTGTAACCCTCCGGGAATATATCCGGACCATGGTCCGTTTAAGCGTTCGAAGACAGACCCGCGTCCGTGCCTTGGGGGAGAGCACGGCCTAGACAGGAGTTCCAAATTTTGAGCACCACCATCCTGACCCTTGTCGGCAGCCTCCGTGCCGGATCCATCAACCGCCAACTGGCCGAAGTGGCCGCGGCCGGCGCCCCTGAAGGCGTTGACGTCCTGGTTTTTGACCGGCTGGGTGAGATCCCCTTCTACAACGAGGACATCGACGCCGAGGGGCTGGTCCCCGAGGGCGCCGTTGCCCTGCGCGAAGCGGCTGCGTCCTCCGACGGATTGCTCCTGATCAGCCCCGAGTACAACGGCACCATGCCTGCGGTCCTGAAGAACGCCATCGACTGGCTGTCCCGCCCGTTCGGTGCCAGTGCCGTGTCCGGGATGCCCACTGCCGTCATCGGCGCGGCCTTCGGCCAGTACGGCGGCGTTTGGGCCCAGGACGACGCCCGGAAGTCCGTGGGGATCGCCGGCGCCCGCGTAGTGGAAGAAGTGCGCCTGGCCATCGGCGGTTCGGTCACGCGGTACGCCGAGGTGCACCCCAAGGATGATCCGGATACCGTGGCGCAGCTCAACGAGGCCGTCCGGATCCTTGCCGAGGCTTCCGTGTCCGTCGGCTAGGACGGTGCCTGCAGTTCCTGCTGCCTCAAAACCAGGTGGGCACAAACAGCCCAAAGAGAAGGGACGGACCGTTGCGGCCCGTCCCTTCTCTTTATGCTTTCTCTCTAAGCTTCGCTTTGCGGGGAACGCTGCCGTTCCTTCAGTCGCGAATGCCCGGTCCGCCTCAGTACCAGGCCTGGTCTGCCCAGGCGGCGTCCCGCAGGTACTCACGCGCCGGCGCAACGTTCCAGGCCTCGCCGAACGGTTCCAGGACTCCTATGTCCCGCATGTCGGCCAGCAGATCCTCCGAACAGCCCAGGACTGTCCCGAGCTCCTGGGCGTCTGCCACCACTACCTCTTCTGCATCGGCCACCGGATGGGCCCCCTTCCCAAATGTGTCCACGATCAGCGTTTGTCCAGCATTGCGGATTCCCGTTCCGGGCTCCAGGTCCGCGCATAGAGCCCCATGGCTGCTTCCTCCCGCAGGCTGAGGCCCAAACGGTTGAGGAGCATGTGCGCCTGGTACACCGTCAGGTGCTGTGCACTGCGGCTGAGCCGGGCTTTGTCGGCCCGGTAGAGATAAGTGTCAATGCCGCGGAACCAGCGGCGGCGCCAGTTTTCCACGGCCGATTCGGCTGCCGTGGCTGCCATGAGCCTGTGCGTGGGCATGACCTTGGCGCCTACCTGCACCTGCATGGCCTGCCGCACCCCGGCTGCCCGCGGGCCGAAGCCGGCCGTGCAGCTGCGCAGGTGGCTGTCCCAGTAGTAGTCCCATGACAGGCGGCGCCGGTCCGGCCAGGCCGAGGCCCGCGGACCCTTCATCATGCTCCGCGCGGCATCAAAAAGCAGCAGTGAACCGAGTGCCCAGCGGTTCTGGACCTTGGGGAAGCGGGCAGTGGCCCAGCTGGCGAGGTCCGAGGACAGTTCAAACACTTCTTCGGCGAGGGAGAGGCCTTCCACTCCGCCGTACTTGGCCAGGTCCGCTTCCACCCGCGGATCCTGGGGCTCCCCGCCGCCGGGGCTGAGCCGGTCCGTGGCGGGTTCGGAAAGTTGCTGGCTGGTCTCCAGATGGCCGATGACTCCGCTGGACTGTTCCTGCAGCGCCACCAACAGTGACTGCAACCGATCCAGGGTCTCGGTTGTGGCCAGCACGCGCATCTTGACGTGCGCGAAGGCCGGATCCGAGCAGCGCGTGTAATACCACCGCTGTGCTCCGAGGATCTGGGCCTGTGCCGCCAGCGGGGTAACCAGTTCTCCAATGATGCCGTCCGCTACATCGAAGCCCCCCGTATGGACGGAGAGAGACCACCAATGAGTGCCGGTTTGCGTCCGTGAGGCTGGTCGAACTGCAGCTAGCTGGCTCATGTGTGTCTTTCCCCTCGGGGTCGGTTACCGCCGCTGGGCGGACCTGCTTGTGTTATTTCCTGTGTTCGGCCCACCGGGGGCCGATGGTTAGAACCAATCCCAGCTCTTCATGATTGCTGTCCCCCTTGTGTCTCTTGGCTGTTGCTCAGCCGGCGCCTTGATATGACTCCGAAAGCTTCCCCCGCCATCGGCCGGACTGTAAATAGCCTCCGCTGCCCGGTTCCGGACATGTCCGGTTCCGGACCCCGGACGCTGCCTGGCGTTCCCTCAAGAGCACACAGCCCATGGGAGACCCGGCGGACTGTCGTCCCTTGTGGGAGCGCACGCCGTCGTTGGCATTAACCGGCCATGTCCGACTTTTTGCAGTGTGTTGTCGACATAAAGCACTTTCGTCACGTGCGGTCCGGAATCGGGGTCTGCTGGGTAGGGTAGCGATTGGGGATTCCACCTTGCTTTGAAAGGATGCGCCGTGCTGTCTCAGGTTTCGCTCGACGTCTACCGTTTTGCCGTCAGCCGTCCGGGATGGACGGCCGAGGACGCTTCGGAGGCACTGGGATATACCAGCCGGGCTATTGATGCCGCCATCGCCGAACTCACGTCCCGGTGCCTGCTGCTGGCCCAGGCTACCGACTGCCCCAGCTACACGGCGGTTTCCCCGGATGTGGCGCTGGCCGAGCTGGTGGATCCGGACGAGCGGACCCTGCTGGAACTGCGCAGCCGGATCAACGCGCGGCGCCGGGAAATGGCCGCACTGACGCCCGCCTACGTGGAGGCGCGCAAGCGCCTCGCGGCGGACTCCTCCGTGGAAGTGGTGGAGGACCAGGACAAGGTCCAGCGGGTGCTGATCGAATACGGGCGCAGCGCCACGGACCGGGTCCTGATTGCCCGTCCGGGCCAGGGCGCGAATGCCGATATCCATGAGGAGAGCGTGCAGAAGGACCTGGACCTGCTGCGCAGCGGCGTCCGCCGGCAGACGTTGTACCACTCCAGCACCCGGGACCATGTCCCCACCCGGAAAGCGGTGGAAACCATTACCGCCGCCGGCGGCCAGTTCCGCACCCTGCCGTACATGCCGCTGCGCACCCTGATCTTCGACGAAAAGGTGGCCGTGGTGGCCCGCCAGCTGCATCCCGGCGACGTCGCGGGCCTGGTCATCCGGGATCCAAACCTGATCCGGATTTTCGGCCTGCTGTTCGATTTCGCCTGGGGGCTGGCCGAGCCGTTCCTGTCCGAGAGCCCCGGACGGGACGAGCTCACCAGCACGCAGCGTTCGGTCCTCACCGCCCTCGCCGCCGGGTATTCGGATGAGGCGATTGCCCGGCGCGTGGGCATCAGTGTCCGGACCTGCCGGCGGCACATTGCCTGGATGCTGGAAGAGCTCGGAGCGGAAAGCCGCTTCCAGGCCGGAATCAAGGCACACAAAGCGGGCTGGATTTAGACCCCCTCGAACGCCAGGTGTACGAAACAGCCGTTGCATAGCAGTCAACCTGCGGGGTTAGCATGGGAGGCATGACCCGCGAGGAATTCTCCGATGCCGCAGAACTGCCCGTCGACACCATGGCCGCCCTGGAGCGTGCGGCCGGCTCCCACCGCCATGAAATGCTGTTCTCCAACCGTGCCTTCCATATCAAGCAGTCAGCAGTCCGTGACGTGTTCGATATTTCCATCCGGCCCGGCCTGATTTCCCTGGCCGGCGGCAGTCCGTACCTGCGCTCACTGCCCCTGGAGGACCTGGGCCGGACGGCGCAGAAGATCATTGCCGAGCACGGACTCGAGGCGCTGCAGTACGGCGGTGGGCAGGGGATGGAAGAGCTGCGGGCGCAGGCCTGCCAGGTCATGGCCGCCGAGGGGATCCTCGACGCCGATCCGGCGGACATAGTCATCACCACCGGCTCACAGTCGGCCCAGGACGTGGCGGCGAAGGTTTTCTGCGATCCCGGCGACGTCATTCTCTGCGAAGACCCCACCTATGTGGGTGCACTCAATGCCTTCGAGGCCTATGAAGTGGACGTGCAGTCCGTTCCGATGGACGACGACGGTCTGGTTCCCGAGGCGCTCGAGCAGCGCATCGGCGAACTGCTCGCCGAGGGCAAAACCATCAAGCTGCTGTACACGATTCCCAGTTTCAACAATCCCAGCGGCGTCACGCTGAGCGCCGCGCGCCGGCAGTCGGTGGTGGACATCTGCCGCCGCCACAACATCCTGGTCCTGGAGGACAACCCGTACGGCCTGCTGCGTTTCGACGGCGAACCGCTGGCACCCATGCGGGCGGACAATCCCCAGGACGTGCTGTACCTGGGCTCATTCTCGAAGATCTTCGCCCCGGGGGTACGCCTCGGGTGGGCACTGATCCCCCGCCACCTCTACCGCCGCTTCTACCTGGCCTGCGAAGCCGTGGTCCTCTGCCCCTCTCCGCTGACCCAGATGCTCGTCTCGGCCTACCTGCGTGAGTACGACTGGATGGGGCACGTGCGCGACTCCCGGGCACTGTATGCCGAGCGCTGCGCGGCCATGCTCGAGGCACTGGACGAGCACATGCCCGAAGGAGTCACTTGGACCCGCCCGGACGGCGGATTCTTCATCTGGATGACCCTGCCCGAAGGCGTGGACAGCTACCCCCTGCTTTATCAAGCGATCGACGCCGGCACGGTCTTCATCCCCGGAGCGGCATTTACACCCGGGGAGGGTCCGTCCAACAAGCTTCGCCTGGCGTTCAGCGCGGTATCCTCCGAAGACATTGCCGAAGGCGTCCGCCGGCTGGCACCGATCCTCACGGCCGCGATCGAAGCCGTGCGGGTCCGCTAGGGCACTATCCGTTAGGGCAGCACTGTCCGCGGGAGGTGCGGGGATCCGTATCTCCCGCGGAGCAGAGCCGGAAATCCCCGTCAGTCCAGCAGCAGGGCCGGTTCCTCCAGGATGGACGCGACATCCGCCATGAAGCGGGCCGACAGGTCGCCGTCGACCACCCGGTGGTCGAAGGACCCGCCAAGGGTGGTGATCCAGCGCGGTACCACTTCGCCGTCCACCACCCACGGCTTCTGCTTGATGGTGCCGAAGGCCACGATGGCTACTTCGCCCGGGTTGATGATGGGCGTTCCGGTGTCGATGCCGAGCGAGCCGATGTTGGTAACGGTCAGCGTGCCGCCCTGCATGTCGGCCGGCGGGGTCCGACCCTCCCGCGCCGTGGCCGCCAGGGTGTTGATGGCAACGGCGAGCTCCTTCAGGGAAAGGTTCTGGGCATCCTTGATGTTCGGCACCATCAGCCCGCGCGGCGTGGCTGCGGCGATGCCGAGGTTCATAAAGTGCTTCACGAGGATCTCGTCGCCGGCCCAGGTGGCATTCACCGACGGGTTCCGCGCGGCGGCCCAGATCACCGCCTTGACCAGGACCAGCAGCGGGGAAACCTTGATCCCCTCGAAGTCCTTGGAGGTTTTCAGCCGCTTGACGAACTCCATGGTCCGCGAGGCATCCACGTCCACGAAAATGCTGACGTGCGGTGCAGAGAAGGCGCTTTCCACCATGGCTTTTGCGGTGGCCCGGCGGACGCCCTTTACAGGAATCCGCTCAATCCGGGAGTCGCGCTTTCCGTTTTCCGCGGCCCAGAACCGGCCGGCGGACTCCCGCTCGGCCTCGCGCTGTGCCTGGTAGCTCATCAGGTCCTGCTTGGTGACTTCGCCGCTGGCCCCGGTGGCGGGAACGTCCGCCAGGTTGATGCCCAGGTCCTTGGCGGCCTTCCGGACCGGCGGCTTAGCCAGCACCCGCTGGATCAAACGGTTAACCCGCTCCTGGACCACGGCAGCTGCCGTCGTGGCGGTGGACGCCGCCGACCCCGCCGCCGGGGAAACGGCGGCGGGCGCTGTCGCAGCGGAAGTTGATGCGGGAGTGGAAGGCTTAGGGGCGGCCGTCGGGTGCGCGGCTTCCGCCGGAGCCGGCACGGCAGCCGGGTTCGCCGCTGCGTCCGGCGCCGCAGCGCTGGTGGGGCCGCGGCGCGGGCGGCGGCGGACGGCGTCGGGCTTGGGACCGGTGCCCGTCAGGGACGCCGCGGGAGCTTCGGAAGCCGGACCGGCTTCAGTCGCGGCCCCTCCCCCGGTGCTGCGCGTGGGCGTTGTGCCTCCAGCCCCGCCGGTTGCCGCGGACCCTGCCCCGGTGCCGTCCGCGCCGGACCCGGCGTTGGCGCCCGCACTGCCCACCGTGACACTGATGATGGGCGTGCCGACATCCACCGTCTCGCCTTCGGCCACCATCAGCGCGGAAACCGTGCCCGCGTACGGCGAAGGAAGCTCCACCAGGGACTTGGCGGTTTCGATCTCCACGATGACGTCATTGACGGCAACCGTGTCTCCCGGCTGCACTTTCCACTGCACGATGTCCGCTTCGGTCAGGCCTTCGCCCACGTCCGGCAGGTTGAATGTCTTTTCAGTCATGGCTTCTCGATCTGTGTCTGGGCTGGGAGGAAACAGCGGGGCGGTGCCTTGGGGTCGGACGGCGGGATGCCTCAGTAGGCGAAGGAGCGGTCCAGTGCCTCGAGGAGCCGGTCGATGTCCGGCAGATAGTGTTCCTCGACCTTGGCCACCGGGTAGGGCATGTGGAACCCGCCGACGCGGAGCACGGGTGCTTCCAGGGACAGGAACGCCCGTTCGGCCACGCGGGCGGCAATCTCGCCGCCGATGCCGCCGAAAGTCGGTGCCTCGTGCGTAACGATCAGCCGGCCGGTCTTTTTCACCGACGCGGTGACGGTATCGAAATCGATGGGTGAGATGGAGCGCAGGTCCACCACTTCCACGGAACGGCCGTCCTCTTCGGCTGCGGCAGCGGCGGCCAGGGCTACGGGCACCAGCGGGCCATACGCCACGATGGTGGCATCGGAACCCTCACGCACCACGTGCGCGGAGAACGGGTCCGACGTCGGCGCGGACGTATCGACCTCGCCCTTGAGCCAGTAGCGGCGCTTGGGTTCGAACACGATCACCGGGTCCTGGCAGGCCACGGCCTGCTGAATCATCCAATAGGCGTCCTGCGGGTTGGACGGCGTGATGATGCGCAGCCCCGCCGTGTGGGCGAACAGGGCTTCGGGGGATTCCGAGTGGTGCTCGATGGACCCGATGCCGCCGCCGTAGGGAATGCGGATCACCACCGGCGCGCTCAGGGCGCCCTCGCTGCGCGAATGCATTTTGGCCAGCTGGGTGGTGATCTGGTTGAAGCCCGGGAAGACAAAACCGTCGAACTGGATTTCGCAGACGGGCAGGTAACCGCGCAGGGCCAGACCGATGGCGGTGCCGATGATGCCGGATTCGGCCAGGGGCGTGTCCATCACGCGGTCCGCACCGAAGTCCGCCTTGAGGCCTTCGGTGATCCGGTAGACGCCGCCCAGGGAACCGATGTCCTCGCCCATCAGCAACGACTTGGGGTGGGTCTCGAGCGCGGCGCGCAGTCCGGCGTTGATGGCCTTGGCCATGGTCATGGTGCTCATGCAGTGTGCTCCCGGGAAGCGGAGGTGGTGGTGGAACCGGCGCCCGTGCCGGCAGCCGGATGTGCGGCGTCGTCCCCCGAGTCGGCAAAGCCGGCTTCATACCGGCGGTGGGCGTCCAGTTCCTCGCGGATCAGCGGGTGTGCCTCGGCGTATACGTCGGCGAAGGCGTCCTCGAATCCGGGAGCTTCCATGTGCTGCACGTTCTCCCGCAGCCGAACCGCCATGCTGGCGCCCTCCTGGCGGAGTTCTTCGAAGAACGCGTCATCCACGAGGCCCTGGCTGCGCAGGAACTTCTCCATCCGCAGCAGTGGGTCGCGGTCCAGCCAGGCTTCCTCGTCCGCACTGAGGCGGTACTTGGTGGGATCGTCCGCCGTCGTGTGCGCGCTCATGCGGTAGGTGAAGGCCTCGATGAGGACGGGGCCGCCGCCGGACCGGGCGTGCTCGAGCGCCCAGCGGGTGACGGCGTGGACGGCCAGGACGTCGTTGCCGTCCACGCGCACGCCCGGGAAGCCGTAGCCCTGGGCGCGGTTGGCCAGCGGAATCCGGGACTGGACCTCGGTGGGCACGGAGATGGCCCAGTGGTTGTTCTGGCAGAAGAACACCACCGGCGCATTGTAGGAAGCGGCGAAGACCATGCCCTCGTGCACGTCGCCCTCGGAGCTGGCGCCGTCGCCGAAGTAGGCCACTGTGGCCGCCTCGGGGAGTTTGGGATCCACCAGCCGGTCGCGGGCCATGCCCATGGCGTAGCCGACGGCATGCGGCACCTGCGCGGCCAGCACCAGTGTGTAGAGGTGGAAGTTTGCTTCACGCGGATCCCAACCGCCGTGCGAGATACCGCGGAAGCGGCGCAGCAGGTGCGCCAGCTCCAGGCCGCGTGTGTAGGCGACACCGTGTTCGCGGTAGGTGGGGAAGACATAGTCCTGGGGCTGCAAGGCGCGTCCCGAACCTATCTGGGCGCCCTCCTGGCCGGTGAGCGGAACCCACATCACCAGTTCGCCCTGGCGCTGGAGCGCGGTGGCCTCCTCATCAAAGCGCCGGACCAGGAACATGTCCCGGTAGAACCCGCGCAGCTGCTCCGGGCTCAGGTCCTTGACGTACTCGCTGTACGTTTCATCCTGCCGGAGCTGGCCGTCGATGGTGAGCAACTGGACCATATCCGGGACAGGATTGTCTTCGGGTGCACCCATCAGGGATTGCTCTGATCCGGCAGAGTCGAACTCACTTGCCGGCAGGTGTCCTACGTCCATGCCTACTCCTCGCCCGGACAGCCGAAAGCCGCGCCTGCGTTGTAAATATGCCTTGCGGGGAATACATTCCCTGTTTTGCATATATGTGGAAGTTACTCCCCAAAGCCTAACGACGGCGCGGCTTCCGACCCTACTTAGGACCCGCTAGGAAACCTTCGGGCCTTTTGTATAAGTCGCACATAAAGCGAGGAACCGGGTGTTGGCTTCCTCCTCGCCGATGGTGACCCGCACGCCCTCCGTGCCGAAGGCCCGTACGGCCAGTGCCTGCTGCTCCGCCAGCGCCGCAAATTCGGGGGTATCCTCACCCAGCCCCAGCCAGACAAAGTTGCCTTGGGCGGCCGGAATCTCCCATCCGAGGGCCTGCAGGCCCTCGACCACGCGGGTCCGTTCCGCCACCAGTCCTTGTATTCTCTCCACAAGTTGGTCGTGGTGCCGCAGGGAGGCGATGGCTGCCTGTTCGGCAATGGTGGAGACGGCGAACGGCACGGCCGCCACGCGCAGGTGCTGCGTGATGTGCGGGTGCGAGATCGAGTAACCGACCCGCAGACCCGCCAGTCCCGCCCCCTTCGAGAACGTCCTCAGCACAACCACGTTGGGACGGCCGCGGTACATGTCCACTCCGTTGACGGCGTCGGGATCGCGCACGAAGTCTTCATACGCCTCATCGATGACCACAATGACGTCCGACGGGACGCGGCCCAGGAAGTCCTCCACCTGGGCCGTGGTCAGGACCGGTCCGGTCGGATTGTTCGGAGTGCAGAGCAGAATGACCTTGGTGCGTTCCGTGATGGCAGCGGCCATGGCGTCCAGGTCATGGGTACCGTCGGCCTTCAGCGGAATCTGCACGCTTTCGGCGCCTGCCAGCCCGACGCTGATGGGGTAGGCCTCAAACGAGCGCCAGGCGTAGATCACCTCGTCCGCCGTGCCGTCCGGATTCCGTCCGGTGAACGTGGCCAGCAGCTGGTTCAACGCACCCAGGCTGCCTCCGCCGGTGACGATGTCCTCGGCAGGAACCTCCAGGAAGGCGGACAGCTCGTTCCGGAGCGCCGTGGAAAGCGGGTCAGGGTAGCGGTTGACGGTGGCGTGGTCATTGATGGCTTCAAGGACCGCGGGAAGCGGCGCGTACGGGTTTTCATTGCTCGAAAGCTTGTAGCTCTCCAACCCGTCGACGACGACCGGTGGCTTGCCCGCCTTGTACTGCGGCAGTTGGCCCACCACGGGCCGCGGTGAGATGGCGGGAGCGGGAACTTCAGCGGCGTCGATGTCATTCTCGGTAGTGGTCATGGCGTTAACACTAATAGCCCGCTATCTGCCAGCATGAGTGCATGGTCACACTGTTTCTGCGGATTGTCTTGAACGCCATAGCCCTTTGGATTGCCTCGTGGCTTCTCCCCGGCCTGACGCTGACCGCGGAAACGGGCAGCATGACCGGTAATTCCACATGGGATACGGTGCTCGCGTACCTCTTCATCGGCTTGATCTTCGGGCTGGTCAACGCCCTGGTCCGGCCGATAGCGCAGGGCCTCACCTTACCCCTGGCCATTCTGACGCTCGGCCTCTTCCGGATCATCATCAACGCCGCCATGCTCGAACTCACCGCGTGGCTCAGCAGCTACACGCCTATCCGGTTTGACGTTGATTCCTTCTTCTGGACGGCCATTTTCGGTGCGGTCATCATTAGTGTTGTTTCCATGGTGCTGGACACCGTGACCGGCGCGCGGAGGCGCAGCCGGCGCTAGCGGGCAGCGCTAGTTGTACTCAGGCACCACGTTAGTTACACGGGTGATGGGTGTTTTGCCTCCGAGGCTGCCGTGCGGGCGGTGGTGGTTGTAGAGGTCTAGCTACGGCCTTGCCGTTCTGCCACGGAACGCGAGCCGGGAGTGGTCGTCCACGGCCACGTGGACGTAGTCGAAGCCGACTCTCCGGCGTTGTGGTTGCGGGCGGACTGGTTCGGGTCTGCCCGCCAGCCGCCGCCGACAGGGATCCGGCCAAGTGTCTTCACGTCGATGCGGATCATGTCTCCGGGAGCGTCGCGTTCGTACCGGCAGTCGGTCGACCGGGCGGCGCGGATCCTGCTCCCGGTCAGCGGACCCAGTTCCCAAAGCTAGGGCATCAAAGCACGGGCGAGGATCCTGGACACCGTCCGGGTACCGACGCGATTATCGCTATCCCTTGATTAATCCACGCTCAGATACCTACCCTCAGCTTGGCTATATTTTCTTAATTGGGGGAAATCATGAGGGAAACGCTCTCGACTGCATTTACCCTGCTCGTACTTACCTTGTTTATAGGACCCAGCCCGGCTGGAGCCCAATCCGATACGACTGCATCTGTCGATTCGATGACGACGATCGGTGGCTCCTCCGAGCTTATCGACACACCTGTACAAGTAACGCCACAGTCATTAGTAGCGAACGGTCTGGAAACGAGGAAGGGCCAGGGGGAGTGCCCTCAGCCCCTGGAAGGGCAAACAGTCTCCTGCATCACCTCGAATCCCAAGGACGAGAGCAAATCGGTGTCGGATTTAATGTCGAAGCGAATAAAAGCAAAAGATGCCGCGAATCCCAGTGAGCCCGAAATAACGCCTTTCGCAATTCAACCAGTTCCTTCATTCTGTCAACAAGCGACAAACAGATATGTTGCGAACCGGACAGACTCCTGCGGTGTCTTCTCAACGAATGGTGTTGCCCGCGTCACCGGAACAATGGAGTTTCTCGAAGTAAGTTACATCTACACTTCCGCCCGAAGCGGGACCTGGGCACACCAGTACGAAATCGTTCCAAGCGTTATCACAGGAGAAGCAGCAGGGATCACAGTGACTGGTACAGCAGCTTGCGCGGGCAGCTGCACTACAGTCAGCTCGTCGATGCCGACCAAAGCGCTGGTGGTTAACCAGTACGTGTCCGGTGAGGCCTACTTCAACACCACCGCCACCGCGGCCGGGGCAGTCGAAAACAGTTCCACTACGTGGACGACGACCTTCAGAACTCCCGGCATCACGAATGCTGTCACTTCGTCGCGGCAATCTATCGCTATCCGATGTGACAACGCATTGCCCGGAAACGTCGGCTGGGGGTGCATCAACCCGCAGATTACCCCCGGGCTAAACTACCAAGGTACTGAGTGGTACGAATTCCGCGACCACATCAATAGGGCTCAAGCCTCAGGTCTTCCAGGTGCTTCCCCGGCGAACCCTTTGACTCGACTCGTGGATACGACGCTGCAGAACCGAAACAGGTCTACTTCCTGCCCGAGCAGCCTGACACGCCCAACCGGGTACGAGTGCGATGAGTACCCGTTTGCTTCAACAAATCAAGGTGGTTTCACCAGTGGAGGCACTGCTCGTGTCTTTGAAAACTGCTTCCTCCCAGCTGGAGGGTCGACCGGCCCACTCGGATTCAGCCGCTGCATGATCCCAGCGGCGCTCAATCGAGAAGCCGGAACTGCTCTGGGTTCCTTCTACCTCTCCGCAAGGGTCATCAACAACGATCCTTTCTATGTTGTGACTTCGCTCTAACGCGGCTGGAGGCAATAGCGTGATCAGATCTGGAAGCTGGATCGTACCTGCGAGTAGCCACAGATTCTCCTTACTGGTATCGCCTCCTCCTGTCGATCAGGCTCGGCTTGTAGAGGCCTTCATGGCGTCTCGACGCCAAGCCGAGCCTGATCCTCTCCAAGATTTGGGACTGCAGGTGGTCACGGGCATTTGGGGAGGGCCAGTGCTAATCAATCTGGAAGTATTGAGCGAGGCACCCACGTTGCTTACCAATGATCATTGGGAAGATGTCGAGGAGACATCGGTCAAGCTCGGTGAAGGCACGCTCACTCTGGGTAATGACGAAGTCAGGTCGATAATGATCGGTTCACTAGAGAGTCAGGACCATCATCGGTACAGATTCCGCATCTACTCCTCCGGTCGGGACATCAACCGAGACCAGATAGTAGAGGAGCCCAGTGAACGCTACCTCCTCCAGTGCTGGCCGGAACCGTTGGGTCGACCTCCGTTAGTTCTTCGCAGCGGCTCATCGTACGGCGGCGGCAATTATGAACCTCGCAGTTTGACGGCGAAAATGCTCCACGACCCGCAAGTTGTGGAGGGCCTTGATACGTGAGTTCGACGTGTAGAGAACCTCATCAGAGGCAGGCCAGATGAGCGGTCGAATTGATGCTGGTGGGATTGGTGCGCAGTCCTGCCACCGAGGCACGATAACGAGGCACCAGCGGAGTCGAAAACCTGCCGGTAGGCGCAGCCTTCCTGCAGGGTGCGGTTGAACCGTTCGGCCTTGCAGTTCTGCCACGGATGCCGGGGCTTGATCGCCCAAACCGGCCAGCACGGACTGGAAATCGTTCGAAAGCCGGTACGCGAAGGCGTTGTCTGTCATGACCCGTTTCACTGGTGCCCGTGGGCTGCCATGAATGCCGCGGCCTGTTCCAGGAACCCGTCGCAGGTGGCCCCTTTCTCATCGGGATGGACTTCGACGAACGCGAGCCGGGAGTGGTCGTCCACGGCCACGTGGACGTAGTCGAAGCCGACTCTCCGGCGTTGTGGTTGCGGGCGGACTGGTTCGGGTCTGCCCGCCAGCCGCCGCCGACAGGGATCCGGCCAAGTGTCTTCACGTCGATGCGGATCATGTCTCCGGGAGCGTCGCGTTCGTACCGGCAGTCGGTCGACCGGGCGGCGCGGATCCTGCTCCCGGTCAGCGGACCCAGTTCCCAAAGCTAGGGCATCAAAGCACGGGCGAGGATCCTGGACACCGTCCGGGTACCGACGCCGGTGCGGGCGGCCGGGTCCGAGGGCCCGGAACGGTGCTCGATGCGGGCTTGAATGACTTTGGCCCATGGGCAACAGGCCGGCCCGCGGTGACGCGCTGGATCAGGATCATTCATCCGGCAGGAGCCAGTCGGGCATTATGGGGGGACATGAAGACCTCTTGGTTTCGGGTGTGTGTGGTAACCACCAAATCTAAGAGGTCTTCACCCATTTCCCGTGTAACTAACGTGCTGTCTCAGTACACCTAGCGGCCGGCGCCCAACACCCGAATGCACCGGGGATCATCTCCTGGACGAGACCCGTCTCACCGGCGGGGCAGGCGTTGAGGTGTACCCCGGTTCGGGACCACGTGCTGCAGCCGGCGCTAGCGGGCAGATGCCTCCCGCTGCGGCAGCGGTTCCCGCTCAAAACGGTACAAGTGCCTGGTGGCCTGCCCCGCTCCCACCGCCAACGACAGCGACCCCAACGCTGTCCGCACCGAAGCATCGTCGCTGGCATCCGCGAGCGCCGCACCGTCGAGGTAGTTCTCCAGCCGGTGCGCCGGGCCCAGGCCGGCCGGCTCCCCTCCGGGGGTGGCAACCGGATCCGTCAGGGTCAGGGTGACCCGGTCCGGGGTATCCGGATTGGGCACGCTGTCGAGCCCCGGGACCCAGTCCCGCTCGTGCTCCAGATGCAGGGCCGGCACACCCGGCGGTAGGTTGGCCGTGCCGGTGGGGCTGCCGGCCGTCAGCACAAAGTCCACCTGATACTGGCTCTCGGTGGCGAGGAACGCTGCGACATTGGCGGCATGGTCTCCGCCCTGGCTGTATCCGGACAGCACCACGGAATTGCCGGCTTCGGCGTTTGCCTGCCGGAGTGCTTCCGCCACGGCAGCGGCAACATACTGGCTTTCGCGGCCCCGGGCCTCTCCCATTCCTGCGAGGTCAAACGGCACGGATCCCCCGTCGGAAAACCAGCCCTGCGTGCCCGGCAGGACGACGACAAAGGTGTGTTTGCCGCCCTCCTCAATACGGAGGACTTCGACCACTCCCGGATCGTTTCCGTCCTTGAGCACCCGCGACCGGGCGAGCAGGCCGGCCGCCGTTCCGTCCAGCCGGATGTTCTCCGACTTCCCGGGAAGCGCGGTTACCGTCACGGGCCGCAGCTCCGTCACCCCTGCGGTCTTCAGCAGCGCCAGGGCCGCCTGCAGAGCCACTTCGTCAGCCACGGAACCCAGCGCGGCCTCCATTTGGCCGCGGGTCGGCACCAGGGTTCCCCCGCTGGCCGGAGGTGCCGGCCAGGGGGACACCGCGCCGGCCCAGGGCATCCGCAGCTGCACCCGACCCTCGGTGGCGGCGTAGCTGCGGGCGCTCTCCCGCACGCCCTCGGTGAGCTCCTCGAGGGCGGCCGCCGATCTCCGCAGGGCGAAAGACGCGTCAAGCATCCGTGCCCGGACACGGTCTGCGGTTACGGAGCCGCCTCCCCATGCTCCAGCCTCCAGCCACAGGCCGTTGACCCGTTGCTCAAGGTTCCGCAGCATGGACGTAGTGGTTCCCAGCCGATCCGCCACCCGTGCAAGATCCTCCAACTGCACCAGCAGTCCGGCCGAACCACCCCTCACTTGGAACGCCGGCTGATCGCGGAGGCTGTCTGCAGCCCCGATGGCACCCATCCGGTCAGCCTCCCGCGATCATCGTGGTCGGGTCCTGTTGCAGATCTGCGGCGGCCGCCCGCAGCTGGTCCGCCACCCACGGCAGTTCCTGAACAGATGCCGCCAACGCGTGCCGGAATGCATCTGCAGCAGGCGATACCCAGCGGACACCCGCCGCCGCGGCCACTTCGTCCTCACGTTGGTCCGTTTCCCCGGCGCAGGACACCAACTGATGCGCGGTTTCCTGTGCATATGCGGCCGCAGCCATTTGATTCATGCGTTCCTCCGCTGTGCTCTTTCACATACCGTGTTGGTGCCGGCCCTGCCCGTGCCCGCCCCACTCAAGTTAGGCACCACGGCCCGCCGCCGACGATGACCGGGCGCAGCGGTGGGGACTCCCCCACCCTCCGGCTCCTACCGGGGGTTCTGTGGAGGAGAGGTCAGCCGACGTCGCCCCCCCCCCCCCCGGAAAGTCACACACCGGTTCCGACGCACCGGCATGAAAGAATTGCCGCATGGCTGAATCTGTTTCCCGTGTATCCCTTGCCTCCGTGACTCCCGCCATCGCCCTGGGCCCCCTGGACGGCCGGTACCGCAGCACTGCAGCACCGCTGGTGGATTACCTGTCCGAAGCCGCCCTGAACCGCGACCGGACCCACGTGGAGGTGGAATGGCTGATCCACCTGACCAGCAACGCCGTTCTTCCCGGCACCAAGCCGCTGAACGCGGAGCAGCAGCACAAGCTGCGCGAAATCGTCACCGGGTTCGACGGCAATTCCGTCACGGAGCTCGGCGAGATCGAGAAGCGCACGGTTCACGACGTTAAGGCCGTGGAGTACTACATTGCGGACCGTTTGGCCGGGGTGGGCATCGAGGAGCTCAAGGCACTGGTGCACTTCGGCTGCACCTCCGAAGACGTCAACAACCTTTCCTACGCACTAGGCATCAAGGGTGCCGTAGAGAACGTCTGGCTCCCCGCCGCCCAGCACCTGGTGGACCAAATCGCTGCCATGGCCGAGGACACCCGCAGCGTTCCCATGCTCTCGCGCACGCATGGACAGCCGGCCACCCCCACTACCCTGGGCAAGGAACTGGCGGTTACGGTGCACCGCCTCTCCCGCCAGCTGCGCCGCATCCGGAACACCGAGTTCCTGGGCAAGATCAACGGCGCCACCGGCACCTACGCAGCCCACTACGCGGCCGTGCCGCAGGCCGACTGGCAGCAGGTGGCGCGCAGCTTCGTGGAGGGCCTTGGCCTGACCTGGAACCCGCTCACCACGCAGATCGAATCCCACGACTGGCAGGCCGAGCTCTACGCCGACATGGCCCGCTTCAACCGGATCCTGCACAACTTCTGCACCGACGTGTGGAGTTACATCTCCATCGGCTACTTCGCTCAGGTACCCGTGGAGGGTGCCACCGGCTCTTCGACCATGCCGCACAAGGTGAACCCGATCCGGTTCGAAAACGCCGAAGCCAACCTCGAAATCTCCAACGGCCTGCTGGACACCCTGGCTTCCACCCTGGTGACCTCACGCTGGCAGCGCGACCTCACCGATTCCTCCTCCCAGCGCAACATCGGCGTGGCCTTCGGCCACTCCCTGCTGGCCATCTCGAACGTGGCGAAGGGCCTGGAGCGCCTGGACGTGGCCGACGCCGTCCTGGCCGCGGACCTGGACACCAACTGGGAGGTGCTCGGCGAGGCCATCCAGATGGTGATGCGCGCCGAAGCCGTGGCCGGCACGCCGGGCATGGAAAACCCGTATGAACGCCTCAAGGACCTCACCCGCGGACACCGCGTGGACGCCGACCGGATGAAGGAATTCATTGCGGGTCTTGGCCTGCCCGCCGAAGCGGAAGAACGCCTGCAGGCCCTCACCCCAGGCAAGTACACCGGAATCGCGGAAGAGCTGGTGGACCACCTCAAGTAGTCCGCCGCTGCGGGCCCTGCGTCTGACACACGAGAAGGCACGATTTACCGTTTTCCAGCCAAAAAACGGTAAATCGTGCCTTCTCGTTTTCCCGGGGCAGTCCGCCCCTGCGGGATCCGGTACCACGAACACACCGGCAGACCCTTGAACTTACGATTGCTCACGATATATCGTGATGTTATTGAAGCGCTTCTTTAGGACTCAGGCTGATGGTCGCGTGACGGCCAGTGCGAACGTCTTCAGAAGGAGAAGGCCATGCATAAATTCCATCCCTTTGACACCCCGCAGGAGGCGGCCCAGGAGCCGAGCCGCTGCCACCGCACCTCGGGAGGGCCGGCAGGCTTCGGCGGATTCGGGCCAGGCGGACCGGGCGGGCTGGGCGGCTTTGGCCCGGGCGGCCCCCGCGGAGCAGGAGCCATGCCCGGCGGCATGCCGTGGCGCGGTCGCGGCAGGGGCCATCACGGACCGGGCGGACGCCGGGCAGGGCGCGGCGACGTGCGCGCAGCCGTCCTGCTGCTGCTGGCCCAGGAGCCCATGCACGGCTATCAGCTGATCCAGGCCATCAGCGAACGCACCAACGGCCGCTGGCAGCCCAGCCCGGGTGCCATCTATCCCACGCTGGCCCAGCTGGAGGATGAAGGGCTGGTTACCATCGAGGTCAACGGCGGCCGCAAACTCGCCAGCCTCACCGAGGAAGGGCGGGCCGCAGCCCAGGCCGAAACCTCGGACCCGTTCGGCGACTTCAACAGGGCCCACAGCGGCCCGGACCTGCGTGCCCTGCTGCACGAGCTCGCAGCGGCCACCCGCCAGGTCGGAATGGCCGGGGACCCGGAGCAGGTGGCCGCCGCCGCGGCCCTGCTGGGCGAGACGAAGCGCTCCCTGTACCTGATCCTTGCCGGCGAAACCCCCGCCGGGCCGGACGAGGCACCGTAAGCGGAGGAAGCCAAAGTCTGAGGAAACCCGAGCCCGAGGAAACCCGTGGCGTGGGGAAACCCGGTTGCCTGCGGGCAGCCCACAGACGACGGCGGGGCCGGGCACTGTGCCC